>CALHQN010000367.1 GCA_938036585.1 uncultured Campylobacter sp. | reverse complement strand
TTATCCAAACCGCCGCGCGCCGTCAAATAAACGACGCCTATGTTATCCGCTAGCCCGCTGCCCCGTGCCGCCGCAAAGTAAACTACCAAGCCGCCGCACGCGCGATCTTGCCGCGCCGCACGGCGAAATTTAACTTTCGCCGCCCGTAGTCTCCCCGCTCGCGCCCTGATCGAGCTTCGCCGCTACGGCATCCACGATGTCGCCGAGAGTTTGGATATTTTTAAAATCATCGGGCATCAGCTTGTAGCCTGTGTTTTTCTTGACGTAATCGACCAGATCGATCGCGTCGATGCTGTCGATCTGCAGATCCTCGTAAATTTTAGCCTCAGGCACAACCTTGCTCTCGTCGATCTCGAAAAGCTCCACGAGCGCCTTTTTTAAAATTTCAAAAATTTCATCTTTACTCATTTTTACTCCTATTTTCGGCTATGTATTGCGCCAAAGACGCAACGGATGAGAAAATTTGCTTTAAATTTTGGGTTTTTGAGTTAAGCACGATGCCGTATTTTTTCTGCACCAAAAGCCCGAGCTCCAGCGCATCGACCGAATCGAGCCCGAGCCCGTCGCCAAAAAGCGGCTCATCGTCATTTATGTCGCCGGGCGCTACGTCTTCGAGGTTCAGCCCCGAAATGATCAGCTCCTTAAGCTCCAAAATTTCTTCGTTCACAGATTCTCCTTTTCATATAGATTTGATATTTTTTCGTAGAGTTTGCGCACTCGGATCGGGTTTGGACGATCCGGCTCGAAGCCCGTTAGATCAAGCGCGCACAGCTCGTATAGGTCGTATTTCATCCGAACCTCGGGCGTATCGTACCATACTTGTCCTTTTTTTAGGCTTTTAGGATCCATTTTTATCGCGACGCAATTCATATTTTTTGCGAAATTTATCGCGATGTAAAACGCCGCTTTGTGCATGGCGATGCGATCCGCGGTGCGCGTGCCCTCAGGGAAGATGATTAGGCTTTCTCCTCGCGCAAGGGCGCTGCGGCACGCATCTATCATCGCTTCCGAGCCGGTGTTTGGGATGTAGCCCGCGGCTGCGATAGCGGCGGAGAGGAAGGGGTTTTTACACAGGCTTTCCTTGACTACGCAGTTTGCGCGCCGCACGTGAGCTAAAAAGATCACCACGTCAAGCAGGCTAGGGTGGTTTGCGATGATGAGAGTGCCGCTAGGCGGGAGCTTGCAGCGCCAGTTCACGCCGATGCTGCCGTAAAGTCGCGCGAGCAGCAAAAATATGCGCCACGAGATCATTATAAAATCGCGTACGAAATTTCGCACGGCGCCTATGCGGTTTAGCCGCAGCAGCGCTACGGGGAGGAAGAGTAGGTTGCCTATCATACACAGCGCGCCGAAGCTTGAGAAGGATAACGCGATGCCGATCTGTTTAAGCTTGCGCCTTATCGGATTTGCCTGCTTCATCGCGCGGCGCCTCTTTCGGCGGAGATTTTGCAGTAGCTCTCGTTAAGGATTGTGCGGCTATCGGCGAGGGTTTTGTTGTTCTCGGCAGGGATTTGATGGCTCGTCATGCGCGCGATCTCGATAAAATTTCTACGGCTTGCCGCCTGCCGCATCGCAGCGGAGTTTTCGCAGTTTTCTGCGCGCGATATTTCGCCTTGCGGCACGTGCCGAAATAATAGAATTTTCATGGTCTGAGCGGAAGCTCTGACGATCTCGGCGCCGCGCATGTACCGAAGCAATAGAATTTTTGCGGCGCACGGCAAACTGCGATTTTGTGGAATTCTTGTCGTTTGCCGTATGTATTGCCCCAGCAAAATTTCCGCAGTTTTCTGCATGCTTCGTGCGTATTGCTGCGATGGAGCTTCTATCTTTTGCTGCACATATCGTTGCAGCGGAATTTTTGCGGTTTGCCACGCGCGCCGTCGCGAGGAAATTTCTGCGAAGCGCGATATGCGCTGCTTTGACGCCGCCATACGACGCGCCGTCTGATTAAATTTATAGCTCGCGACGTCGTTAAATTTAAAATTCATCGTAGCGCCTTGTCGTGCGCATTTTGCCTGGGCGGCTACTCGGTTCATCGCGCGGCTAAATTTAAACTCGTAGCCCAAGCTTTGTTCCGCTAAATTTATGAAATTTACAGCCTGCTGCGCGTACCGTTTCAGCTCGCCGCATCTGTCTTTATAGCGGAATTTTACGGTGTCTTCCAGGCGCCGCCGCAGTAAAATTTTTATGGCTCGCAGCTCGCAGCGTTTAGGCGGATTTTTTTGGGTTCGTTGCGTATGCCTAGGCGGCGCATTTTCGCAGCGCGCCTCATTGCAACGCGATTTGGGGGCGTATGGCGCGCGCCCTTTCGGCGTGTTTTTAAGATGCGCCGTTTGGTTGAGCTCGTGTTTGGTAGCGCGGCTGAATTTAAAATATTCATTGTATCTGAGCTTGGCGGAGTAGTTAAATTTAAAGCTAGCCGTTCTCGCCCTTGCGGCTCCGCGTGGCCTGGGATTTTGATCAAATTTGCTCGTCTCGCCGCGCTTTCTTATGCGATGAAATTTTACTATTTTAGCGCTCACGATCTTGCCTCAAAAAAGCTGCGATTTTGGCGGGATCTTTGACGCGCCCAGTATAGTCCAAAACCCCGTCGCTGCTGCGCCATTCATGCTTGCCGGAGAGGATTTTAGCCAAAAATTCCACCGCGGTATCTAGAGGGATTTTGCCGTCCCCTTTAAAGCTTCGTAAAATTTCATTCTCGGCTCGCGGTTTTGGATTTTGTGCCTCCATGCTCTGCGCCGTCGCGTCCGCAACGTGCGGAGAGATTTCGATCTGCACGTCATCTCCGCGCTGAAGCACCAAAAGTAGGGCGCAGGCAAAGTCGCAGCGCTTCAGATAGTCGTTATTTGCCTCCTCAAAATAGCAGAGCAGGGCGATTTTACCGTTATCCAACTTGCATTCGCCGTCCTTGCCTGCTTCATTTGCGTCCTGCGCGGAGCCGAAATTTTCCGCGCTTTCTTTTAGCCTCGCAGCGGTGATTATTCCGCCGTTTTCGAGCGCGCACGCCGCAGAGATCGTCGAAATTTCGGCATGGTTTTGCGTAAAAATAGCATTTTGCGCCGCGATCGCGTTGAGTACGCTGACGCAAAAGCTCGAAGGCGAGACGCTTTCGTCCATCGAGCCGAGCAGGCTAAAACAGCGATTGATCTCGCCCAGGCGCGAGCAAAAGACGAGCGGCATCTCTTTGTGCTGCGTCGCGGTATTATCGCCTGCTTTTAAATTTTGTCTCGCGGAATTTAAGGAATTTTTATTTGCCGAATCCTGCGGCGCCGAATTTAAATTTTGCGGCATAAAATTTAAAGAATTTTCATTTGCCGAATCCTGCGGCGACGGGTTTTGTGCGGCGGCGCGGCTTTTGCTCGCATCTAAATTTTGAGGTGCGAGATTTAAGGAGCTTTCCTCGGCTAAACTTTGCGGCGTATTTTGCGAAATTTCGCCTAAAAGAGAGATGCAGAGTTTTGCCCCTAGCCCCAAGCGGCGGCGCTGTAACGGCGGAATATGATCAAGAGCCGGCTTTTTCTTTAAGGCTTCGAGAGCTAAAATTTCCTCTTTTAAGCGAGCGTGGGTAGAAATTTCTAAATTTTCTTCG
>CALHQN010000366.1 GCA_938036585.1 uncultured Campylobacter sp. | reverse complement strand
GGATCCGTCGCACCAAAATGCGCAAACGCGTAGTGGAATCCGTCCAGTATAGCGGGAGTAGAGTCAATGAGCGTGCCGTCCAGATCAAAAAGTATAGTGGTTTGAAATTTTCGCATTTTAAAATTTAATTTGGATATAAAAAAAGCGGAGCCGAAGCCCCGCTTAAGAAGTTTTAGAAAAGATTATTTTCTAAATTTAGCGTCAACGCGTCTATTTTGAGCGCGACCCGCTTTTGTAGAGTTTGAAGCGATAGGCTTAGACTCGCCGTAGCCTACGGAGCTGATTCTGCTAGAATCTACACCGAAACTCTTAAGCGCGTCTGCAACGGCAGCAGCTCTGCGCTCGGAAAGTTTTTGGTTGTGAGCATCCGAGCCGGTGCTGTCTGTGTGACCCTCTAAGATTACCTTATAATCAGGGTGAGCCACCATTACATCGCTTACATTTTTAATCTGATTCATAAACTCAGGGGAAATTTTTGAGCTATCGGTAGCGAAATTTACGCCTAAATTTAATCTGATAACTTTCTCGCAGCCGTACTCATCGACTACTACGCCGGCAGGTGTGCCAGGGCATCTATCAACATTGTCGCATACACCGTCGTTGTCAGCATCTTTGCAAGCTGTAGAAACAGGAGCAGGAGCTGCATCTGCATGTCTCTTGCCGAAATCTACCGCGAAGCCTAGAGTGTAGAACAATACGTGGTTGCCGTCGTCAAATCTGATAGCATCGCGTGCTTCAAGTTTTGTAGCGAAGTTGTCGGTGATGTAGTATTTTAGACCTAGACCGTACTGACCGAAGCCGCTATCTTGATCGCCGTCGTTATAAACGTCTCTAGTGTAGTCCATATATCCAACACCTAGCAAGCCGTATAGTTTGAAATCATCGGTAAAATTTACCAAGTCTTTTACCGCATTGATGTGGTAGTATCTAGCGCTAGGCTTAGCGTTGCCAGCTCTATAAGCTAGATCCTCTACACCGATATGGCGAGAGTAATCGAAACCTGCTTCTAATTGATCGATGAATGAATTCTGTAGGTTTTTAGCAAGACGTAGACCGAACATAAAATTCGTATCTAAATCCATATTTCCCTCATGAGTCATTCCGCCAACAGTAGGAGTAATCTCCCAGTGGTAATCAGCATCTGTAGCGAGCAACGCGCTAGATGCACATAAGCTTAATGCAAGTAAAACTTTTTTCATTAAACATCCTTTCAAATAAAGTTGGTTTGATATTACCATAAAATTTTTAAAGAATTTACAAATGTGCGATAATTTTGCCGCAAATTTTGTAAAAAAACCATTATCTCTTTGAAAATTGCGGGCTTCTGCGCGCTTTGCGGCGACCGAATTTCTTTCGCTCGACCACGCGGCTATCGCGAGTTAACAGACCTTTTGGTTTAAGAGCCGCTCTAAAATCCTTATCCATCGCGGCAAGCGCTTTTGAAATTCCGTGCTTTAGCGCATCCGCTTGAGCCGAATATCCGCCGCCCAAAGTCTGCGCGGTGATATCCATCGAGGTCTCTTGCTTGGTCGCCAAAAGCGGCTGAACGACTCTTAGCTTGATCGCCTCGTGACCGCCTAGCCAGGTGTTTAGATCCATGCCGTTTACTACGATCTTGCCGCTTCCCGGTTTTACCCAAACCTTAGCTACGGCAGTTTTTCTCTTTCCGGTTGCATAAATTGTCGCCATGATTATTTTCCTTTTTTAGTTGTTTGCGCAGTATGAGGGTGCTCGCCGCCTTCATATACGAATAGCTTTTTGATCATCGCCTTGCCGAGCTTCGTCTTAGGAAGCATACCGCGAACCGCAAGTCTATAGAGCTTTGCGGGATTGTTTTTAAGCAGGTCTTGAAATTTCACGCTCTTTACGCTTCCGAAATAGCCCGAGTAGCTGTGATAAAGTTTATCGTCGCCTTTGTTATTGCCGGTAAATACGGCTTTTGAAGCGTTGATGATAACGACGTAGTCTCCGCAATCCACGTTTGGAGTGTAGCTTGGTTTGTGTTTGCCGCGTAGCAATACGGCGACTTCGGTAAGCATTCTACCGAATCTTTTGTCGGTCGCGTCGATAACGACCCAGTCGCGCTTAACTTCGCTAGGCTTTGTAATTTCTGTCATGGTTTCCGCCTTATTAAAATTTGAGCTGTGATTATATAGAAATATCCTTACGTATAGCTTAATTTAAGCTATATTTAATCTATCTGCGCTCAAATTTCATCTAAATTTTAAAATTTTATCCCTCCTCATTCACTTCGATCAGCTTAGCGCCCGCAGCTTCGAGAATCAGCACGAAGGCGCGTACCCACGCATTCGGATAAAACTCGCGGGTTACGCTTTTATACCGCGCTACTTGCGCTTTGTTTTGCGCAAGGTATTTTTCGGAGCTTTTGTAATCAAAAAGCAAAATTTCATCCTGCCCAAAGCACGCCAAATCCACGCGCAAAAGCTCACCCTCTGCGCTTTTGATCGGCATCTCTTTATAAGCTTGAGCGCCCTTTATCAGAGCTAAAAATTCCTCGTTTTTGCTTAGGCCAAGTGCCCGCGCCGCGATATTTTCAAAATCCGCGTCATTTAAAAATTTAGCGTAGCGGCCTCTTGCCAGGCTAACTCCGCGTAAAATTTCATCCGGCCCAAAGCCCTCGCTCATCTCCAGAGCATAGTGCAGCGCCTCGCCAAAATATATCGCGCTTAGCGCTTCCGTTTCGCCGCCGCCGGCTTTTTCTTGTGCGCCTTGAGGTTCGCCCGCTACGAGCGCGATCTTTTTGCGCGGCGGCTTCTCGCTCGTTTCCGCAGGGCTTGGGATCACGTAGCCGTACTGCAGATCGGGGATGTCCAGCCACTCTAGCGAGCCCGCGTCTTTGCCCTTTTTAGCATACGGGCTAAAATAGCTGTAGTTGTGACCGTTAATCCCCTCCTCCGTGCGCTTTATGATGATTAACGACCGCTCGGCGCGGGTAAAGGCGACGTAGAGCTTGTTTATATCCTCCTCGCGCTCAAGCCGCTGCCTATCCTCTATAACCTGCTTAAACTCCTCATCCAGCGCCTCTCTGTTTTTAAATTTATAAAAAATTTTCCATCTATGCGTGCTATAATCGTAGCTCGTGATAAATTTAGATCGGTCTGTGCCCTTAGAACCGATATTATCGCAGATGATGACGTGCGGAAACTGCAGCCCCTTGGACTTATGCACGCTCATTATTTTGATGCCGCTTTGCTCCTTTGAAAACGCCTCATTCTCGCCGCCGTAAAACAGATACTCGCTAAAGCTGCTAAATTTCGCAAGCGTCTCAAAAAACAGCAGCAGATCGGCATCAGCGTAGTTCAGCTCTAAAATTTCGGCGATGAACTCAGCCGTTTTTTGCGCGCCTTTTTGCAGATCCGCTTTGATCTTTTTAGGCCGCCTGCCTAGGATTGCCTCCACGTTTCGCAGATAAATTTCATCGCCGCCCACGCAAAATTTCGCATACTCTATCACCGCAGCCACCTGCTCGCTGCACTCTAGCGCCTTGCTCGCGCCGCTTGAGACCTCATAATCCGCGCCGAGCATATCTTTGAGTAAATTTACGTGATCGTTTTTCCAGCACAAAATCGCGATATCGCTTGGGCTCACGCCGCACTCTTTAACGAGCCTGCGCGCCTGATCCGCCGCGCCCGCTAACACATCATCGTAAGAAAACGCCCCCACGTAGCCGTAATCATCAGGCTCGATCGCAAAAAGCTCAAAGCTAGGATTGTTTAGCGGATAAGCTTTAATCTTTTCAAGCACGGCCTCGCCCAAATCGGCGCTCAGCTCGTTTGCCGCCTGCTGATCGAGGTAGCCCTCAAATTTATCTCTAAAAATTTCATTTACAAATTTCACGAGAAGCTTCAAACTACGATAATTGCGCGGCAGGCTCTGCGTTCGGATCTGCGGGAATTCATCCTTTAAAACGTCAAATATCTCCTTTTTCGCGCCGCGAAATTTATAGATGCTCTGCTTCTTATCACCGACGTAAAAGAAGCTCCCGCACCGATCGCGCGCGCCCACGCCCGCAAGCGCCTCGGCGATGAGCGGTAGCATGATCTCGTACTGGCAGACGCTGGTGTCTTGAAACTCGTCGATTAGGATGTGAGTGATCTTCGAATCGAGCCTAAAATACAGAAGCTCGCGATTTTCGCGCAGTGCGGGCGAGCTCGGATTTAGCAGCGAGTGCACGGCGTTTGCGACGTCTTTGAAGGTGAGCTTGCCGCTTTTTCGCTGCACGCTTTTTTTCGCGGCGGCGTAAATTTTAATCAAATTTCTAAATTTAGCCAGATGCATCGCATTAAGGCGCGCGATCTGCCGCGCGATCTCGCTTTTTAGCTCCGCTAGCTCGCCGTCAAGATGCGCGATCTTTTTAAGCTCGCTGCGGCTATAATCGAAGCTGCCGTTGCAAAGCGCGGAAAGAACGTAGCCAGAAAGCTCCGCTAGATCGCTTACGCAACTAAGGCCCTTGATCGAGCGCTCGCTTGTGCCCGCATCTATCACCGCGCTTTTTAAATTTGATAAAATTTCATTGACGCGGCCAAGATCGGGCGCGGGCAAAGAGCCGTTCTCGCTTACCTCGATATCGTTTTCCCAAAAGGCCTCCAGGCTCTTTAAAAACTGATCTTTGCTCATTGCAGAGCTGCTTACATAGCCCACGACCTCTCTTAAAAGGGCGCCGTCTTTACAGATCGCGCCTAAAAACTCTCGCTGCTGCACGCCCAGTATGCTTTCGTCGTTTTCAAATCCGGGATCGATGCCGCTGTTTAGCGCGAACGAGCGCAGAGCCTTTGCAAAAAACGCATCGAAGGTAAAGACGTTTAGCCTCTCGCTTAAAAATTTAGGTAGTAGGCGCCGCTGCGCCGCCAAAACCTCATCCGCGCTCATATTCAGATCTCCGCAAATTTGCGCCAGCTCGGGGCTTGGCACAAGAGCGCCGTCGCGCGCGATAAGCAAATTTTGAAATTTCTCCACGATGCGCGTTTTCATCTCGGCGGCCGCTTTTTTGGTGAAGGTAAGCGCTAAAATTTCATTGATCGGCTCGCCTTTTAGCACCAGCTCGATGAACCTGACCGCGAGATTGAAGGTCTTGCCGCTGCCCGCGCTCGCTTCAAGCGCCAGATAATTTTCAAATTTTGCCATCGATACGCCCTTTGCAAATGATCTTATAGGCGCAGTATTCGCAGGTTTTAGGCTCATCCGTACGCGTAAAAACCACTTCGTGCGCAAACTCCTCCTTAAGCGCGCCCAATTTCTCACGCAGAGCCTGAAGCGTCGGAGTTTTTGCGCCAGGACGCACGAAGCCCTCGTCTCCGAGTGCCAGATACGCGCTCTCGCACTCGCACCCAAGCAGCGCCTGATAGAAGCTTAGCTGAAAGCTTTGCGGCTTGCCGCTACTGCTTTTGTAATCGATGATAAATTTGCCGCCGCGTCCGTCCTCATCGATGCGGTCTATCCGCCCGCTCAGCCGCACCCCTTCAAACTCGCCCTCGCACCGCTGCTCGCCGCATGCAAAGCTCCAAGTCTGCTCGTGCTGCTGTAGTAGCGGGGCGATCTTTTTGATCTTTTGCAGCTCCAGCTCCGCATCAAATCTGCCGAGCCCCGCATCCGCCGCAATCGCCGAGTAAATTTTGCTAAATTTATCGAAGTTAAATTTAATCCCCGTAGCGCAGTAAAACCGCTCAAAGCTAGAGTGCAAAATCGTGCCTCGCAGCGCGCCGTCCTCGCCGAAGTTTAGTCCCTCCTCAAGCGCTGCTATATATTTGTAAAAATACTGCCTCTTGCACGCCAAAAAGCTATCGAGCCTGGAAAACGAAAGCGGATTTTCAAAAAAAT
>CALHQN010000365.1 GCA_938036585.1 uncultured Campylobacter sp. | reverse complement strand
GCCTTTGGCCTTTTCTTCGACAAATCTAGTATCGCTGGTCTCTATCGCGCCTTTGCCGTCGATCGGCTCGCCTAGAGCGTTTACCACGCGTCCGATCATAGCATCGCCCACCGGCACGCGAAGTAGCTTGCCCAGTCTTTTTACGCTGCTTCCTTCGTTTATGCCGCTAGTATCGCCCAAGATAACGATACCGACGCTGCTCTCCTCTAAATTTAACGCGATACCGCGAGCTCCGTTTTCAAACTCAAGCATCTCGTTGGCCATTACGTTTTTTAAGCCGTAAACATTGGCAACACCGTCGGCAACGGAAACGACCCTGCCCGTCTCCTCGACATCAACGCTAAGATCAAAGCTCTCGATTCGCTCTTTAATTATGCTACTGATTTCATCTGCTTTAATTTTCGCACCCACGCTCTACTCCTTTAAATTGCTTTTAAAATATATTCACTCATTTTTTGTTTCAATCTATCGACAGAAAAACTAATCTCAAAACCCAAATCCTCGACCTCTATCTTGATACCGTCAAGCTCGCTTTTTACCGGCTCAAGTTTAATGTCGGCGTTAAATTTCTTTGAAATTTTATCCTCTAAATCTCTGATCTTTGCCTCGTCGATATCGCGGCTGCAATAGATCTTGCCTAGATATTTATTATCCAAAGCGGAGATGTTTTTGCGCAGATCCTCAACTATCTGCGGGATCAGCGCAATGCGTCCGTTTTTGGCCAATAGCTTGATAAAATTTACAATCTTTTCGCTTGGATTTTTTATAAACGACGTGATCAGCTCCACCTTCGGCTCATCTTTGAGCATCGGGGATTTGATTATGTCTTGAAATTTAGGAATTTTAAATGCGCTTGCGATACTCTCCAGCATCTGCAAAAGCGTGCCGAGCTCATCTTTTTTATAGACTTGCATCAGGGCGTTTACGTATATTTTTGAGGTATTGTCTAACATCACACCGCCTTTTTCTCTACGATTTGAACTAGTTTGTCTTGATCAAATTTAACGCCGCTTTGGGCAAAAACGTCTTCTAAAATTTCGCTAGTGACCTCTTTTGCAATCTTGCGCGTTTCAAAATCCTTCTGCTCGTCGTAAGATTTTTGTAAATTTGAAATCTCT
Source organism: uncultured Campylobacter sp. (assembly GCA_938036585.1). Taxonomy (GTDB): domain Bacteria; phylum Campylobacterota; class Campylobacteria; order Campylobacterales; family Campylobacteraceae; genus Campylobacter_B. The sequence goes on along the minus strand of CALHQN010000365.1, from coordinate 820 downwards.
TGCTCGGTAGAGCTTTTTATCTTTTCGGCGGCGAATATTATCTCTTTTTTGGCCGTTTCGATCAAAGCCGCGCCTTGGACTCTGGCAGCCTCCAAATCCTTTTTGGCCTGCTCTTTACGCTCACGCGATTCTTTTAAAATTCTTTGATTGGCTTCCAGCCTGGATGCGATACCGTCGATCCTGGCGCGATATGCCGCTTTTGCGGGGCCTTTTAAAAGATAAAACAAAATTCCGAAAAATAAAACGAAATTTATGGTTCTCCACACGACGTCGTAATCCTTCGCTCCGTCGTGCCCCCCGCTTGCTAAAACAAGCGCCGGAACGATAAATAAAAGTAGATATTTTTTCATATTCGCCCTTTAAATTCTAGCCAAGGCGCCGCTTAGCGCGTCTTTGAATTCAGGAATTTTGATTTGCAAATCGCTCTTTAGGCTCTGTTTTTGCTCATCCAGGCCACCTAAAAATTTATTGAAATCATCTTCCATCGCGGCTTTTTTCTCGGCTATCTCTCTGCTTGCAGCCTGTTTGGCACTATCCATCGCCTCTTGTTTGATCTTTGCAGCCTCAAGTCGTGCCTCTTCCAGAACTCTGCTTATCTCGGCTTTGTTTGAATCAGCGTCCATTGCGTTCTTTTTGGCGTTCTCTTCGTCCTCTTGAATGATGGCTTCGCGTTTTTGCATATGTAAAAGTAGCGGTCTATAAAGCTTAATATTTAAGAAATAGATCAAAGCTAAAAACACTACGATGGTCGTTGCCATGGCGGTCAAACTTACATCTAGCATCGCACCTCCTCTAGGTTGGTTTTAAACAAAATGCGTAT
>CALHQN010000364.1 GCA_938036585.1 uncultured Campylobacter sp. | reverse complement strand
GGCTGCATTGATCACAACCCACGGCCTTGAAAAACGTGTATTTCTCAGGCAAAAATTCCTTTAGCTGATCCAGCATCGATTTTGGCAAATTGGTAGGCTGCTTGCAGTGCGGGCAGAGCTTTCGCACGAGTCGCTGCGCCTCGACGGCGATGAGCGAACCGCTTATAAGATAGGCTTCGATACCCATATCGACTATTCGCGGAATCGCGCTAATAGCATCATTAGTGTGCAGGGTCGAGAAAACCAAGTGTCCCGTAAGAGCAGCTTGGATCGCGATCCTAAGTGTCTCTTGATCGCGGATCTCACCGATCATTATGATATCCGGATCCTGCCTCAAGATCGAGCGCAGCGCCGAAGCAAAGGTAAGACCCGCTTTTTCATTAACGTGAACCTGCTGGATTAAATTTACCTGATACTCGACCGGATCCTCTACGGTAATAACCTTCGTATCGACGCTTTTAATATCGTTTAGCGCCGCATATAGCGTCGTAGATTTACCGCTTCCCGTAGGTCCGGTAACCAAGATAATGCCGTATGGAGCACTCATTGCGTTGTTAAATTTCTTAAAGCTATCCGGGTGCATGCCTAGTTTTTCGAGACTTATGATAACCTTGGATTTATCGAGGATACGCATAACGGTAGATTCGCCGTTGATGATAGGCAGCGTCGAGATACGAAAGTCGTATTCGCGACCCGAAATTTTCATACTAAACCTACCATCCTGCGGCTTACGGCGCTCGGCGATATCCATGTTGGAGAGCAACTTCAATCGGCTTACTAGCGGTGGATAGATATCCTTATCAAAGATAAAAATTTCGGCGAGCATTCCGTCGATTCTGGTGCGCACGACGCAGTTGTTCTCGGTCGGCTCAATGTGAATATCGCTGCCGCGCATCTTAATAGACTGACTAACTATCATCTCGATAAGCTTTAAAATCGCAGAGGTATCGTCGCTGCTTCCGCTACCGCCGGTGTTGGCAAGCTCTTTGCGGATCTCTGCCACTATCCCCTTAATGCTCTCCGAAAGCTCAAGCTTAGATAGGTATTTATTTACCTGATTCGGATCGGCTACTACTATTTTTAGCAGCTGCTTATTAAATATAGCCTGCGCTTTATCCTGCGACTCGAGATTGAACGGATCAGAAAAGGCGACATATATATTCAAATCATCCGCTTTAATAGGGATCACGCCGTATCTTTTAAGCTGAGCGGTAGGGGTGCGATCGGCCAGTCTGAAATCTATATCGATATCGTCCAAGTTCATATACGATAGGTTCATCTTCTTGGCTAGAATTTGCAAAAATTCCTTCGGATCCATCGAAAATTTTTCGCTTATATCGTCAAATGCTATCTGGCGGCGCTTGTATAGCTCAACCAAGATCGAGCAAAAATCATCCTGGCTTAGATAGTTATCTCCGACCAAAACTTCGCCCAGCGTTAGGCCGATATCCATCTTATCCTTAATCTCCGGAACTATGGAGCTTGTGAGGATATTATTTCTTATTAAAATCGCAACGATCTGCTCTTCAATCTTTGTCATCGCGATCACCAATAAATTTTAATCGAGCTAAGTTTATCGCCCGTGTAAAGTGCAACTACCATCTTTTTTACCGATTCCTCTTCCTTAATAAAAAGCTCGGCGCGCTCGCCGCTCTCTAGGGTGAAAACATACGTATCACTCTTTTTTACGTACGCCTTCTCCGTAAATTTATCAAAAATTTCAGACAAAATATAATTAATCTTCGGCGTTCTAATATAGCTTATGTCCACGCCGTCGCAAAGCGCTAAATAAAGCATCTTTTTTTGAAAAATTATCGTAGAATAAAGCGATGCGTTCTCGCGCGCCTCTTTGGTTTTATAAAGCATCACCGTAGGCACGACGAGCTCATTTACTTTGTCCATCTTTAGGCACGCTTTGGCATACATATTCGCAAGCGCCTCGCTCTGCTCCTCGATAAATAAATTTCTCACGCTTTCTTGGCAGATACGGTTGTATTGACCGATCTGATCCCAGTTGCGCACGTCATCAGCGCTAACTGCAAACATCGAAACGACCGCAAAAACTAAAATATATAAAATTTTCATAGCTGCCCGCTTCTAATTTTTGAGATAAGGCTTGAAATTTCGCTATTTTTCGCTTTTGCGTTGAAGGTTTCAAGAGCGTAAAGCGCGTCCTCTTTGCGACCTTTTTTGTAATTGGCTTTAGCAAAAATTATCCAGCTGGCGACATTGTCTTTATCTAGCTCATTTGAAGTAAGAGCCCATTTTATCGCGTTATCGTAGTCTTTCTTATTATACGCCTCTTCGGCTAGCGATAGCGAATACTCAATCTTATTCGTAGCGTAAAATTTACTCTCCAAAGTCTGCTTATCGTCGCTTAAATTTGAAGTTTTGATCTCTATTCTAGAGCTTAACGGAGCGCCACTTGAAGCCGCAGATCTACCGCCAAAATTTGATCTAGGCGGCACGGGAGCACGGCCAAAATCTATAACCTCGCTTTTAGGCGGCTGATTTGCAAACACGCCGTTATTTGTGTTTGGTACGTTAAAGCCAGGCGCGCTTTGCGTGTTAAAATTTGAACCGCCGAAATTTTGAACCTGGGCTTGGTTTGAAAAACCGCCGCTATTTTCGTAATTATTAGTTATTTTAAATCCCGCAGAATCCTCGCTAGATAGCACGCCTACGTCGTTTAAATTTAAACTCGGGCGCTCCGAAGATTTTTGCGCATGCTTGGCGGCACGAGTATCTTTTGGCGCGCTGATATTATAATCATCGCGCGATATGTTATTTTGCACCGCAAGATCGGCGCTTTGCTCCGCATGCGTATCTGAAGCGTAAGAGGAGTCTTTTTTGTTCTCGATATTTTGATTTATGCTAGCCATGCTCACGCTATCGCTGTCTTTGAGCAGCCAAAATATAGCGCCCATCGCTACCGAGATCAAAATCAAAAGCCCCAAAATCGTCTTGTCGAATTTCAGCACGAAATTCGGCTTAGATTTCAAAAAGGAAAACTGCTTTCTGTTTTTGTTATACTCTTCCCATTTTTTTTCAAGTTCGTTTACTTCGTAAAATTCAAGCATTTATTATCCCCGAGCCTATCGCTGCCATCTCTATAATTTTATTATTAATCTGCGAAAAACTAATTTCCGTAGGTTTATTTACTTCGTAATACTCAAAAAGCTCATACATCTTATACATAAGCTTATTGATATTCCTCATATTGCCGTCCGTTAAATTTAAAATCAAATCGAAATTATCGTCGCTAAACATAAAATAGTATTGTTGAAAGCCGTGAAGCACAAGCTTCTTTTCAATATACAACTTGACTTCGCCTAAATTTGAATTAGGAAGCTCGATGCTCTCCCAAATTCTCGT
>CALHQN010000363.1 GCA_938036585.1 uncultured Campylobacter sp. | reverse complement strand
AGCGGCTCCTCGACGCCGCCGTTAAAGAAAAACGTCACGTGCGCATATTTTTCCGTCTCGGCGGTGTGAAGCTGCGTAAGACCGGCTTCCGCGATCACTTCGCAAAGCGTGTTTTTAAGCACAGGCTTCTCAAATAGCAGAGGAAATTTAAAGCTCGCGTCGTACTCGCTCATCGTGATTAAATTTTGCACGACGAAATTTCGCTCAAATTCACTAAAGCTCTCATCGCCCAAAGCCGCGCAAAGCTCTCTAGCGCGATCGTTTCTAAAATTTATAAAAATCGCTCCGTCGTCTGCGCCGATACCGCTAAAGCCGTTAAAGCTCGCGGGCTCGATAAACTCGTCGCTCACGCCGCTCTCGTAGCTTTGCAGCACGTACTGGCTAGGCGAAATTTCAAGCGGCGCCGCTTCGCCCATAAGCACGTCGTAAGCGCGCTTTACGCGATCAAAGCGCTTGTCGCGATCCATCGCGTAAAAGCGCCCGCAAACGCTGCCGACTTTAAATTTAGCCTGTAGGTGCTTTAAAAATTCCGCCCCGCTGCTCGGCGAAACGTCGCGCCCGTCGGTGATAGCGTGCGACCATGTCTCGCAACCCGCATTCTGCGCTATCTCGCAGATCGCGTCGAAATGGCGCAGATGCGAATGCACGCCGCCGTCGCTGTAAAGCCCTATGACGTGCACTTTGCGGCACTTTGAAAGTAGGCTCTGTAGCGCTTCGTTTTTCTCAAGCGAGCCCTCATCGATCGCGCGATCGATTTTGACTAGGTTTTGATACAAAATTCTACCGCTTCCGATCGTCATATGCCCTACTTCGCTGTTTCCCATCTGCCCCTGCGGCAAGCCCACGGCAAGCCCCGAGGTGTGCAGAAGCGTATTGGGCACGTTTTTAAAAAGATAATCGTAGGCGGGCTTTTTGGCATTTGCGAACGCGTTAAATTTATCGCTCGCGTTAAAGCCGATGCCGTCGGTGATAAGTAAAATCGTCTTTTGCCCCATTTTGGCTCCTAAATTTCGTCTAAATTTCGCCGCGCTGGCCTTTTAAGGCAGGTCCGCGGCGCTGTTTTTACGAGCGGCATTATACTTTCTTTTAGCAAATGCGACAAAATTTCACCCGCCCTAAAAGCTAAATTTTACCTCTTTTATACTAAAATGCGCGTTTTCGTATAAAATTTCATAAAATTTAAAAGGCAAACTTTGTTTTATTATCTTTATCATCTTACGAATATAAATTTTTTCCAATACATCACCGCGCGCGCAGGGCTTGCGTTTTTTATCGCTTTTTGTTTTTCGGTCTGGGCTATGCCGCGGTTTATCCGCTGGGCGCAAGTCAGACACGCCGCGCAGCCCATCTACGAGCTCGCGCCGCAAAACCATCAGAAAAAGAGTAAAACCCCCACGATGGGCGGGCTCGTTTTCGTTACCGCCGCGGTGCTTGCTAGCCTGCTGTGCGCCAAGCTAAACAACGTCTTCGTGCTCTGCGGACTGCTTTGTTTGGTGGGCTTTGGATACATTGGCTTTAAGGATGATATCTCTAAAATTTTAGGTCGCCAAAACCACGCAGGCCTTAGTGCGCGAGCTAAATTTGCACTGCAAAATTTCTTGGCGTTTCTGATCGGGGCTACGCTTTATGCTTTTAGCGACCTGGGCGGGGAATTTTTCGTGCCGTTTTTCAAATACCCTCTGCTAAATTTATGGATCTTCGCGCCGCTGTTTTGGACGATCGTGATAAGCGCGAGCTCAAACGCGGTAAATTTAACCGACGGATTAGATGGGCTAGCGACCATTCCGTCGGTGTTTTCGCTCTGCACCTTGGGCGTATTTGCCTATCTTTGCGGACATGCGATCTACTCGCAATATCTCTTGCTACCGCGCGTCGCGGGCGCGGGCGAGGTCTGCATCATCGTCTCGGCACTCATCGGCGCGCTGCTTGGGTTCTTGTGGTTTAACTGCTACCCCGCCGAAGTCTTTATGGGCGACAGCGGCAGCCTCAGCGTAGGCGCATTTTTAGGATACTGCGCGGTCATCACGAAAAACGAAATTTTACTCATAATGATCGGCTTCGTCTTCGTCATCGAGACGCTCAGCGTGATCTTGCAAGTGGGCAGCTTTAAAATTTTCAAGCGCAGAATTTTCCTGATGGCGCCGATACACCACCATTTTGAGCTTAAAGGCTGGGTCGAGAACAAAATCATCATCCGCTTTTGGATCATCGCGCTAATCGCAAATATCATAGCGCTGACGTCGCTGAAATTGAGATAAAATGCGAGCGCAGATTGAGCGCAGTTTTTTGAAAGATGCGAGAGAAACGGCGAGATGGCTGAGCTTGGCGCGGGCGAGATAACTCGAATTTTATGGGGCGAAAGGGGAGAAAAATGAAAAAATCGCTATTTGGCTACGGGCTCACGACCAGAGCGATCGCCGAGCACCGCCGCGACGAAGGCGTCTGGGAGATCTACGACGATAAATTTGAAATTTCTTCGGGCGCGCCTAAGCTGGACGAGTTCGGCAACGCGCTTTTAAACCCGAGCGAGTTCGATCCCGCCGCAAGCGAGCTTGAAATCCCGAGCCCAGGCTTTCCGCCGCATCACGAGCTGGTGCGAAAGGCACGGAATTTAATCAGCGAATACGATTATTTTGGCGATTACGAAGGTCTTAAAATTTGGATCAGCGGCACGAACGGCAAGACGACGACGACGAAGATGATGCAGCATCTGCTCGAGCGATACGGCTCGCAAATGGGCGGCAACGTGGGCGTTCCGCTTGCAAAGCTTGATAAAAGCGCCAAAATTTGGGTGCTAGAGACGAGCTCGTTTACGCTGCACTACACCAAGCGCGCGCGCCCCGATATCTACGTGCTGCTTGCGATCACGCCCGATCATCTCAGCTGGCACGGCGATTTTGCGGAGTATGAGCGCGCCAAACTCTCGCCGCTACTAGCGATGCGCGAAGGCTCCGTGGCACTGATCCCGCGCGCCTACGAAAGCTCTGCCGCCGCGCAAAACAGCCTAGTTCGCGTGATCTGCTACGAAGACGAAGCGGATCTAGCGCAAAAATTCGGCATCGATTTAGGCGAGATAAAATTCCGCACCCCCTTTTTGATCGACGCGCTTTTGGCGCTGTGTGTGGAGAAAATTTTATTCGACAGATGCGACGTCGCGCGACTCAACGACTTCGTGATCGAGGGAAATAAGCTGGAAGAATTTACCGACGCGCGCGGCAGGATCTGGGTCAATGACACGAAGGCCACCAACATCGATGCGTGCGCGCAGGCGCTGAAGCGATACGCGGGGCACAAAATACATCTGATCCTCGGCGGCGACGACAAAGGCGTGGATCTGCACCCGCTTTTTGCGGAGTTTAAAAAATACGATCTGCAAATTTACGCAATCGGCTCAAATACCGATAAAATCGTGCTTTTGTGCGATGAATACGGACTTTCTTGCGTGCGCTGCGAAATTTTACAAACGGCGGTGAGCGAAATTTCGAAGCGGTATTTAAGCGGAGAAAATTTTTGCGAAAATGAAATTTCAAAAGGACGCTTAGGCGGCGAGAATTTCGCAGTAAATTTAATGCGGGATGAAATTTCCGCTACCGAAGGCGCAAGCCCTTGCATAGACGCGAGCGACGACGAAACTTTAGGTTCGCAAAATTCTAAAAATTCTGCGGATTTTAAAAATTCCGTAAATTTCGCTAGTGAAATAGCGCTGCTAAGCCCCGCATGTGCGAGCTTGGATCAATTTAAAAGTTACGCCGAACGCGGCGAGCTATTTAAAAGCCAGGTTGTACAGCTCTAATAAAGGCCTATCGATGTTAGCCAGATCGGGCTGGAATTTTATTTAACGCGGCTTGCAATCGCATTATAAAATTTCAACGCTTCTGCTGCGCGGATATATCTAAGCAAAACTAGCTGAAGCATGCCTCGCGACGTCGCATCATTGGCTTTGGCACAATGTTT
>CALHQN010000362.1 GCA_938036585.1 uncultured Campylobacter sp. | reverse complement strand
TAAAATTTACCGTCGCTTGATTAAATTTAATAAAATTCCATGCCGCCGCGCGTGCAAGACGCAAAACGTAACGCACGAGGCAAAAATTAAAATTTTGCGTCGCCGTACCGATCTGAGCCGCTACAATGCGATCTAATCTGGCTCAAGCCCGTTAAATTTAGCTAAATTTCACATCCCTCCGAATGTAAAATTTTCCCTGCGAGCCGATTAAATTCGGTAAAATTTTACGCGTTTCAAAGGCGCGCATCACGCCCGAAGCCGCACGTAGATACGCCTCGGGGCGGGATAGCCCTCGATCGTGCGCGAGCTATCGAGCGGGTCAAGAAAATTCTCCAAGCTCTGCCCGTCGATCCACTCCGTTTTGCGCTGTTCGCTAGCATCCGTGGGCTTTTGAGCCAAAATTTCAAAATCTCTAAATTTCGCCCTCTCGCACCAATTCTGCAGCGCGCCGACGGTCGGGACGAAGTAGATATTTGAAATTTTTGAGTAGCTGTTTTTCGGGCACAGCGCGAAATCACCAGCCCCTTCGATATACATCGTATCTAAAAACACTTCTCCGTCCGCATTTAGCGAGGTGCGCAGATCTTTTAGCATCTTTACGGGGTCGCTGCGGTGGTAGATGACGCCGAGGCAGAAGATCGTATCGAATTTATGCTCGTAAAAGGGCAGATGCTCCACGCCCAAAAGCTCGAATTTCGCGCCGCTGCGGAGGAATTTCTCGATGAAGCTAAACTGCAGGTAAAATAGCGCGCCCGGGTCAAACCCCACAAGCCGCGCAGGCGCTAGCTCGCCCATACGAAACATATAGTAGCCGTTGTTGCAGCCCACGTCGGCGACGGTTTTGCCGCGCAGATCTAAAAACGGCCGCAGCAGGTTAAATTTCACGAAGCTTCGCCACTCGGCGTCGATGAAAAGATCATTCAGCGCAAAAGGCCCCTTGCGCCACGGTTTTAGCGCTCGCGCGATACGCAAAATTTCATCTCTCTGCTCCGCGCTAGCGCTAAAGCTTGCGCGCACGACGTCGCCGCACTCGCAGTCGCACTCGCCTATTTGTAGCGCCTCGATCGCGCTTAAAATTTCGCGGTTTTGCCCGCTTTGCAGCTTTTTAAAGTTCTCGTCTCTGATTTTTTGCAGATCCATTTTTAATCCTAAAATTTCAAATTTAGCGCCATTTTAGCATATTTTTGATTTAGCGCTTTTAAAGTTTAAAAGGGTACAATCGCCCGTAGTTCTACTTCAAATTTAAAGGAGAAAAGATGCAAGAAAATACCGCGCAGACGCGCAAATTTAACCTGTCGCTGAACCATGAGATCGGCGGAGCGGACGTGCGCCTTTGGCTGCCTTTAGTTTTGAAAACCCCTTATCAGCGGCTACTTAGCCAGTAC
>CALHQN010000361.1 GCA_938036585.1 uncultured Campylobacter sp. | reverse complement strand
AATATGGGAGATTAAATTCAGTGGCGAATTAAATTTTAAAAGTACGCCGAGCCCCGTAGAGCTCGGCTAAATTTTAAAATAGCTCTTAAATTTAAAAGCTATCGTCTCTTTTTTCAAAGATTAGATGCAGCACGTAGCTCACGGCGAAGGTCAAGGTGCTAGGCACGATCCAGCCGAGCATTGAGTCGTAAAACGGCATCATCTTCACAAACGACGTCACAAGCGGCACCGAAATCCCCAAAATATCAAGTCCGTTTATGACGCCCTCGACGACGCAAACATATACGCAGGCGCGGTAGATCAGCTTGCTCGAATCGATCCACGGATTAATCAGCGAGAGGATTATCAACATGATCGAGATCGGATAGATGGCGACGAGCACGGGGATGGAGCCTTTGATGATGGTCGTAAGGCCGAAATTTGCGACTCCAAAGCCGATCACGCACCAAGCGATCGCCCATGTTTTGTATTTGATCTTGCCTTTCGTAAGCTCCTCGAAGTATTCGCTAGCCGAGCTTATAAGGCCCAGCGTCGTGGTGATGCAGGCTAGGAAAAACGCGCTGCCTAGGATCACGACGCCAATTCTTCCAAAATAATGATCGCTTACTCGCGACAGAAGCTCCGCTCCGTTGATATTCGGCGTATCTTTAAAAAGCTCCGCGGAGGTCGCGCCCAGATAGCCTAGCATAAAATATATCGTCATCAGTATGACGCCCGACATCATTCCCGCTTTTATCGTGGAGGTTACAAGGTGCTTTTCGTCGCTTACGCCGGTTGCTTTAATAGCGTTAATTACGATGATTCCGAATGCCAGCGACGCAAGCGCATCCATCGTCTGATAGCCCTCTACGAAGCCCTTTGCTGCGGCGTGATCGACATATTCTCCGCTAGGAGCGACGAAACCTCCGATCGGAAACAAAAATCCCGCGCCGAAAAGCAGCAAAATAAGCGCCAAAAGTATCGGCGTGAGGTATTTTCCGAGCAGATCGACGAGCTTTGAAGGGTTCATACAGATGTAATAGTTCAGCGCAAAATATGCCGCAGAATAAACAAATAGCCAAATTTGAAGGCTATCTTGCCCGATAAAAGGCTTGATCGCGATATCAAAAGGCATATTTGCCGCGCGCGGTATCGCAAAAAGCGGCCCGATCGTAAGATACAAAAGCGCGGTAAAAACGATCGCAAACACGGGATCTATGCGGCGCACCAGGCTCTGAAGCCCCTTAGCGCGCGCAATGCCTGCGACGCCGAGTACCGGCAGAAGCACCGCCGTAGCGCAAAAAAACATTATCGCAATATAAAAATTTTGCCCCGACTCCCTGCCAAGACCCGGCGGAAAAATAAAATTTCCCGCACCGAAAAACATCGCAAATAGCGTAAGCGATATCGTCAAAAACTGGCTTCTACTAAGCTTGCCCTTCATCTTAAACCTTCTTTAAATAAAGTGAAGTTTGTATTATAGTTATAAATGTTTAAAACATATTTAAATTTAGCCTAAATTTAGCCGCAAATCCTTTGTTCCGTGATTTTTGATCTCGCAAACAGCGCGCGGAGCGGCTAAAATTTTAAAAATTTTAAGTATAATTTCGCGAAATTCAAGGCTAAATTTAGACAAAATGAGCGAGGAATAAAGATGGCGAAGATTAAAACCACGATTTTTGAGTGCCAACACTGCGGCAATCAGCAAAGCAGATGGCTCGGCAGATGCCCCGACTGCGGCGCATTCGATAGCTTCGTCGAGCTCAAGCCCGCTCAAATAAAAGCGCTAAAAGAGATCGAGGGCGAGCTTGCCCGCGCCTCGTCCGCAAGCGCCAAAGCGATCAGCGAGATAGAAATCGAGCAAATTTCGCGCATCGACACCAAGGATAGCGAGCTAAATTTAGTCCTCGGAGGCGGCGTCGTGGAGGGCTCGCTCGTGCTAATCGGCGGCAGCCCGGGCATCGGAAAATCCACGCTACTGCTTAAGATCGCGGCAAATTTAGCAAGCGGCGGCCGCGCCGTGCTTTACGTAAGTGGCGAAGAGAGCGCCAGCCAGATCAAAATGCGCGCGCAGCGGCTTGGTGCGATAAGCGAGCAGCTGTTTTTGCTCACCGAGATCAATCTGGGCGCCGTGCTTGAAGAGGTGGAGCGCAGGGATTATAAATTTATCGTCATCGACAGCATCCAGACGCTTTTTAGCGACAAAGCCCCCTCTGCGCCGGGCTCTATCACGCAGGTGCGCGAGATCACGTTTGAGCTGATGCGACTTGCCAAAGCGCGCGGGATTTCGATCTTCATCATCGGCCACATCACCAAAGAAGGCTCGATCGCGGGCCCGCGCATATTAGAGCATATGGTGGACGTGGTGCTGTATTTCGAGGGCGATGCGAGCAAGCAGCTTAGAATTTTGCGCGGTTTTAAGAACCGCTTCGGAGCTACGAGCGAGGTGGGGATTTTCGAGATGGGGCCGCACGGGCTCATCAGCGCAAAGGATGTCGCGAGTAAATTTTTCACGCGCGGCAAGGCGGTAAGCGGCTCGGCGATCACGATCACGATGGAGGGTACGCGCGCACTCGTCGTGGAGATCCAAGCGCTCGTGTGCGAGAGCGGCTATCCGAAGCGCAGCGCCACGGGCTTTGATAAAAACCGCCTCGATATGCTTCTGGCGCTACTTGATCGCAAGCTTGAGATCGGGCTTGGCGGATACGACGTCTTCGTAAACGTAAGCGGCGGCGTAAAAATCACCGAAACGGCGTGCGATCTAGCCGTCGTCGCGGCGATCGTAAGCAGCTTCAAAAACCGCCCGATCAGCAAAGAGAGCGTCTTCATCGGCGAGGTGAGCCTAAACGGCGAGATCAGAGAGATCTTCAACCTCGATGCGCGCCTGAAAGAAGCCGCGATGCAGAAATTTAAAAATGCGATCGTCCCGATGAAGCCACAAAACGCGCAGGGGCTTAAAATTTTTCACGCTACCGAGATCACGCAAATTTTAGATTGGATGTGAGACGGCGCGCTTCTTGGCTTCGGCTTGGCGAGCGGCGCGAATGGGCGAAAATGAGTTTTGAGCGGCAAGGGACGCGTTGCTTTTGCATGGGCGCGGCGAAGGGCGCAAGTGCGCTGCTTTTTGCATGGCTCACAAGCAAGCGCAAATGAGCTTGATCGCTAAGGCGCGATTTTTGGAATTTCACGTATCGTAGCGGCTCAAAAATTCGTTTGAGCTTTAAAACGGCTAGGCGACGGTGCGGTTAAAATTTAATCATTCGCGCCGCATCCCAGGCCAATACAAGGCAAGCGCTTTGCGGCGCAAATTTTAAAATTTTGCTGCAATGCGGCGCAAAGCCAAGCCCGATAGGTCCTTGCGTCGCGCAAAATTCTATCGCGGCGCGCAGGACGTATCGCATAGAGCTAAGAGCCGATAAAATTTTAGCGGCGCCAAGCTCTCATGCGCGGGTGCGGATACCACAAGCAAAAGTATCGCGCGCCGAGCCGAATGAGCGCTGCTGCGACACGCTGCAAACCTAGGGGGCTTGCTAACGAGACGCTATGCAAGCCAAAGCGCGCAGGTCCGCCTCACGTAGCCAAAAGACAAAGCCTACAAGGCGGCAAGATAGCAACGCAGCGAGAGCGCTATGAAATTTTAACGCAGGCCGCATAAGCCGTCGGCAAAGCCTAATTCTACGGACAGGTTCTGCGAATAAAATTTCGCAAATTTAGCGTGGATAAAATTTCATAAATTTAAACGGAAAGGTGCGTATGAGCCCAAACGTAATCGTCAAATTCGTCATTTTGTTTTTCATCAAAGCCCGCAGCCTAAACGTCAAATTTAGCAGACTAGACGCCGTCGTATCGCGCGCATACGCCAAATACGGGACGGTGTTTAAGCTAAGCGTACCGCTACTTGCCGCAGCATCGGTATTTGCACTGCTTAATCTATACGATTTTGCCAAAGCCAACTACGCGCTGACGGTCTTTTTGCTCGCTTTGGGCGCGCCTCTGCTTACGTATAGCTTTTTTAAGGCGATAAAATCGGCGATGACCTTCGCGCTATTTGTGATCCCCTTTGCGGCGGTGTTTGCGATCATCGCGGTGACGGGCGCACAGAAGCTAGATAACTCGCTAAATTTCAACATCGTCTTTCCGCTATTTTTCACCCTCGTGTGGTTTGCGATGTCGGTGATCGCCGACGAGGACGTAGCGCAGATCATGAACAAGATCGTATCGAAGCTCTCGACGCTTTTCGTGACGATTTTTATCCTTTACAACTACGAGGTATTGCATGGGATTTTAACTACAGACGCCGGGCAATATCACGCGAGCGGCGATGATCTGACCGCGCTTGATCTCGTGTTTATAACGATTAGATTTTTTACGCTGCCTTCGATTTTTACATTGATGATTTTTGAGATCAAAGATTATCTTTTTACGAGATACGACGCGTTCGTGCAAGCTCAGCAGGAGCGCATGGGGGATTTGGAAAATTCCAAGAGCTCGGAGTAAAATTTAAAGCTTAGCTTGATCTAATTTTGTGCGCCGTAAATGGTCGCAAATACTGAAGATTGCGACTGCCGCGTATACGCTGGGCTTCGGCACGGCGGCGAGAAAAATTAACAAAATTTGAAGTGAAATTTTAACCGCCTCAAATTTTTATAAGCGGCGCGTTTTATTAAATTTACGAGCCAAATCTC
>CALHQN010000360.1 GCA_938036585.1 uncultured Campylobacter sp. | reverse complement strand
TGCTGCAAGCTCTGCAAAAAGATAAAATCATCGATAAAATCGGACTTAGCAGCGATGTGCGCGCGATCGGAAACGCTTTTAGCGATAAGATTTCGCTTTTGGACGAGCTTGGGGCTTTAAATTCGCAGAATTTAATCCTTTTTCAAAGTCTTCAGCAAAAATTTTTATCCAGCGGCGCAAATGCGCAAAGAGCAAATCTCTACTCTCAAATTTTAGGGCTTAACTATAAAAATCGCTCCGAGATCTCTGCTTTAAAAAGTGCGCTAGAAAGCGCAGATGCGTCAAGCCCCGACGAAGCTGCGTTTATAGGAATCGCGCGGCAAATTTTAAGGAATTTCGAGCGTCAAAATATCATCGTAAGCGATAATCTCTCGTTGCTTAACGAGCGCTTCGCAAGTCTGCGCGAGCGATTTTCTTACGCTAGCGAGGAATTCTACGGCTCGTTTATGCAAATGACGATGCTTTACACGGCGGTGTTTTTATCGTTTTTACTGCTTACTTACATCATAAATTCCGATGCTTTGCGTAGTAAACGCGCCCTCGCGCCCTATCGCGCCCTATGCGAGCAAGCAGGCGAAGCGATAGTTTTAGCAGATCAGAGCTTTAAAATTTTATACGCCAATAAAAGCGCGCTTAGCTTAAGCGGCTACGAACAAAGTGAGCTGCAAGGAAGCGATCTTGGAGTTTTGATGCCCAAAGATAAAGGGACCGAACTTCCTGCGATGGTAAATAAAAGCGCCAAAGATACGCGCCTACTTCGTAAAAACGGAGAGCTAGCCGATGTGAGCCTAGCAAATATCGCTGCTGCATCCAAGCCGCCGCTATATGCGCTTTACGCTCATGACATCGGCGAGCGCGAGATTATGAAGCTAGCTCTTGCGAGCGCAAAGGAGAGCTTAAACAATCAAGTCTATATTGATCATCTTACGGGCCAGGGCAACGAAGCGGCGCTATATGAGCTAATAAACGCAGAAAAAGCGGGCGTAGCGATCTACATCACTATCGTAAATT
>CALHQN010000359.1 GCA_938036585.1 uncultured Campylobacter sp. | reverse complement strand
TGTCTCGCACCTAGTCGCAAGACCGCCGTGCCGCAAGTTTCAATACAATGTGCCGCACCGTGTAAAAACTCGCGCCGCAGCGTATGTAACAAAGCGAATGAAATTTTAAAATTCTATCGCACCGCCGCGGGCAAATTTAAAATTTAAAACTCTCGCGGCTTTAAATTTAGCCGAAAATTCCGTATCCGAAGATCACCGCGATGATGAGCGGCAGGATAAATTTGACATACAAAAACCAAACTCCAGCGAGCCTCGCGCTCAAATCGCCTTCGTTGGTGAGCTCGTAGATCGCGTCCTTTTTCAGCACCCAGCCCACGTAGATGCAGCACAGCAGCGCCGTTAGCACGAAAAATACGTTCGCGCTTACGAAGTCGAAGGCGTCGAAAACCGAGCGCCCCAGAATTTTAACGTCCGCAAGCACGCTGCTTGAGAGTATGCAGGGTAGGTTGCCGAGTACAAAGACGCCGCCGAGCGTTAAATTTACCGCCTTTAACGTTGAAAAGCCGAAGCGCTCCTCGACGAAATTTATGATGACCTGATAGATCGTGATTGACGTCGTAAGCGCGGCGATGAGCAGGATCGAGAGAAAGACCACCGCGACGGCGTTGCCGAACGGCATGTGCGAAAACGCGATCGGCAGGCTCTTGAAAACCAGCGACGAGCCACTGCTCGGCTCAAGCCCCGCGCTAAAGAGCGACGGGAAGATCATAAAGCCCGCAAGCACGGCGATGAGGGTGTTTACGACTGCGGTGATGGTGGCTGTTTGCATCAGCTTCTCGTCTTTATTGAGGAAGCTAGACAGCGTGATCATCACGCCGAAACCGAGCGAGAGCGCGAAAAAGACCTGTCCCAAAACGTCAATCAAAAGCTTGGGCGTAATCTTGGCAAAATCGACGCCGAGATAAAATTTCACGCCTTCCTTTGCGCCCTCAAGCGTTAAATTTGTAAGGATTACGGCGATGAAGCATAAAAATAGCGCGGGCATTAGAAATTTTACGAATTTTTCGATCCCTTCGATGATGCCGTTTTTCAAAATATACCAGTTGATCGCTATGAAAACGAGCGTGTAAGCCCCGACGCCGAGTGGGCTATTTTCGATGTGATCTGCGTAGAATTTTTGCGTAAATGCGGGGTCTGTGATCCGCGCGGAGAGGTCGAAGTTGCCGCTTACGATGTTTACGATATAGGTTAGCACCCAGCCGCCGAGGACCATATAGTAGGCTAAAATTCCAAACGCGCCGATTACGCCCATGATGCCTACGATCTTCCATGACGGCTTTATGCGCGAGCCGTCCTTTTTAGGCGCCGTGAAGGCATCGACGCAGTTTCTTAGCGCGCGGCGTCCGATGACGTTTTCTACCAAGATCATCGGGATTCCAAGCACGATCATCGCGATGCAAAATATGAGCACATAGGCGCCACCACCATTTTCGCCGACTAGATACGGAAACCTCCACGTGCAGCCAAAGCCGATCGTGGCGCCTGCGACGGTTAAGATATATGTGAGCTTGCTGCTCCAGGTCTGTCTCGGCACGCTCCCTCCTTAAAATTGCTCTTTTTTGAGCTTGTCGAGGAAGTCCTCGATATTGTATTTGGCGCGATAATCCTCGCTGATGAGATGAACTATGATGTCGCCGAGATCGACGACGCTCCACTCATCGCCGCTTTCGATAGCCAAAAACTCCTCGCCGAGCGGCTTGAGTACGCTTTTTAGCTCCTCGATAAGCGAGGCTGCGTGGCGGGCGGTCAGCATAGTGGCTATAACTACGAATTTCGCGATATATTCGCGCCCCTCCATATCGATGATCTGGACGTCTTCGGCTTTCTTTTCGTTTAAAATTTCGGCGATCTTTTCCGCCCTTTGCTTTGGATCTTGCATATCTTTCCTTTTATAAAATTTTATGACCTCTGCTGCGATCTTAGGCGGGATTTCGCCTTTGAAATCTCGCCTAAAACCGCTTGAGCTCGCATCTACGGCAATCTCGATCCGCCTTAGATCCGCCCACTGCCGCGGGATCTCGTAGCCGGGCCGCGTAAGCACGACAAACTCCGCTAATTTTTGTAGCTCGCTAAAGTCGCGCCATTTATGAAGCTCCGATAGGTTGTCGGCCCCCACGACGATGTAGAGCTTTGGTGCGGTGTCTATATGGTTCGTGCTGTTTGCTTTGCTTGCTTCATCTGCACTGCTCACATCGTTAGCGTCATCCGCGTCATCTGCGCCGCCTGTGTCACCTGCACTATTTGCGCTACCCGCGAAATTTACGTCGCCTGCGACAGCCATGCAATTCGCATTGCCGCTTGAAATTTCGCTTGCGCTTGGAATTTTGTCCGTGTTTAAAATTTTGCTCGCATCGTTTGCATTGCCCGCCTTGCTTTGCGAAATTCCGTCCATTTCGCTTTTGCTACCAACCGAAATTTGATTCGCCATTCCGCCTTGCAGAGCTTCGTTTTTTGCGTTAGCGGAAATGCTCGTCCTGCCCGTAATATCGGCGGAGCAGGCGTCGCCGCCTAGAATTTTACCTATATCGCACGACAAAGCCCCGTCCGTCTTCTCGAGTAAAATTTCGTCTGCGCTGCCAGAAGTATAAGCACCGGCAGAAATTTTATTCCCAATATTTGCGCCGTTAGGTAGAGCCTTATTCGTTACGGCTGCCGGGGTTTCACCCGTTCTGCCTGCCATCTCCGCCGCGATTTTGCCGTTTCCGCCATGTTTTTCGAGTAGAAATTTCACGCTTTGTATCGTGGAGACGGAGCGGTTTTGCAAAATTTCATAATCGCTCACCTCCACATGCGGGGCGTCGCTCCACAGCGCGCGGCACCATCTAAGCCGCAGCTGCGGAGGCGCCGAAAAGCTCTTTTTAAACGGGTTTAGAAACGACGGCATTATGACCAGCAAATCGGGCTTTAGGCTGGATAAGATCGCCTTCACCGCGGCGTTGTGTCCTGCGTGCGGCGGATCGAAACTGCCGCCGAAAAGCGCGATCTTCACGCGTCCGCTCCGC
>CALHQN010000358.1 GCA_938036585.1 uncultured Campylobacter sp. | reverse complement strand
AGCTTGATAAATCCATCGCCGTCTTTTTGATTGAAAACCTTGTCCTCTTCAAACGTCACAAAATCTGTATTAAACAAGCTATCGCTCTTGCTTTCCCTGCCCAGCACGGTCACGTTGCCCTTATAAAGCTCGAGTTTAACCTTGCCGTTTACGTGCTCTTGGGATTTATTTATCAGCTCTTGAAGCAGCAATCGCTCCGGGCTGAACCAAAAGCCGTTGTAGATGAGCTCGGCGTAGCGCGGCATCAGATCATCTTTTAGATGCGCCGCGCCGCGATCTAGCGTGATGCTCTCGATCGCGCGGTGAGCCTTTAGCATGATTGTGCCGCCTGGAGTTTCGTAGCAACCGCGACTCTTCATACCGACATAGCGGTTTTCTACTAGATCGAGCCTGCCGATGCCGTTTTTAGCGCCGAGCTCGTTAAGCGCAGCCAGCATCTCGTGCGGCTTAAGCGCCTTGCCGTTTAGCTTTACGGGATCGCCGTGTTTGTATTCGATCTCGATGATCTCGCTCTTATCGGGCGCATTTTTAGGGCTCACGCTCCATCGCCACATATCCTCCTCAGGCGCATGAGCGGGATCTTCCAGCACCAAGCCCTCGTAGGAGATATGAAGGATATTCGCATCCATTGAATACGGCGATTTGCCTGGCTTTGAGGCGATGTCGATGCCGTTTTTCTTAGCGTAAGCAAGCAGTTTCTCGCGAGAGTTCAGATCCCACAGCCTCCACGGCGCAATCACCTTAATATCTGGATTTAGCGCGTATGCGCCAAGCTCGAAGCGGACTTGGTCGTTGCCCTTACCGGTAGCACCGTGGCTTACGGCGTCCGCGCCGGTTTTTTTCGCAATTTCGACTAGTTTTTTAGCAATTAACGGGCGGGCGATTGATGTGCCCAAAAGATACTCGCCCTCATAAACGGC
Source organism: uncultured Campylobacter sp. (assembly GCA_938036585.1). Lineage (GTDB taxonomy): Bacteria > Campylobacterota > Campylobacteria > Campylobacterales > Campylobacteraceae > Campylobacter_B. The sequence continues at coordinate 3,469 of CALHQN010000358.1, read as the reverse complement.
GTTTGCGCGAAACATCGGAAATACGTAATCGCGCACAAATTCCTCGCGCAGATCCTCTACGAAGATATTTTCCTTTTTGATGCCCAGTTTCACAGCTTTGTTTTTGATAGGCTCCAAATCCTCATTCTGACCGATATCTGCGGTGAAAGTCACCACGTCGCAGCCGTAAGTATCGCCGAGCCACTTTAAAATAATGCTCGTATCAAGTCCGCCGGAATACGCTAAAACGACCTTTTTTACATCTTTTGCCATCTCAAATCCTTTACGTAAAATTTGGCGAAATTCTACCAATAAATAGTTTAATAGTTGCTTTTAAGGCAAATATCGCTAAACTCACGCCTATGAGAATCGATAAATTTTTAAACGCAGTAAATATCACTAAGCGGCGCGCCATCAGCGAAGATATGTGCAAAAGCGGCGTCGTAGCCGTAAACGGCGCGGTAGCAAAGCCCGCCAAAGAGCTTAAAATCGGCGACATAATCACGATAAGCTTTTTGGATAGAAAACAAAGCTTTAAAGTCCTAGCCTTTCCTAGCGCGAAAAATACGCCCAAAAGCGAGCAGGCAAAGTATGTCCAAGAGCTTTGAACTGCTCTGCGGCGAGGATGAAATTTCGCGCCTCGTGCAAGCTCTGCCAAAAAGCGGCATAATCTTGCTCATCGGCGATCTTGCCAGCGGCAAAACGACGCTTGCGCGCGCGATCGTGCGGGCGCATGGGTTAGACGAGCACGTGAGCTCGCCTACATTTTCGATCATGCAAAACTACGGACAAATTTATCATTACGACATCTATAACGGCGGCTGCGAGGGGATTTTAAAAAACGGACTATTTGAAAATTTATTTGAAGAGGGGCTTCATCTGATCGAATGGGCGGATGAAAATTTGATAAATTTACTTAAAAAATATGAGCTTGATTTTTGCGTAGTGAGGATCACGCCGCACGCGCAAGGGCGAAAATACGAGGTAAGCTATGCATAAACTGGAAGTCAGGGGTCTTAAAAAAACCATAAAAGGCACGCCGATCATTAAGGGCATCTCGCTGGAGCTTTACAACGGCGAGATCGTAGGGCTGCTGGGGCCCAACGGAGCGGGCAAAACCACCGCTATACGTATCTTCTGCGGACTTTCCTATCCCACCTCAGGGCAGGCACGTGTAGCAGGCTTCGATGTTTATACACAGCAAGAGCAGATAAAGAAGCACATCGGTTATATGAGTCAGAAGTTTTCGTTATACGACAACCTTACGGTAAAGGAAAATATCACCTTTTACGGGGGCGTTTATGGCGTACCCCGAAACGAAATCAAAACCCGTAGTGCCGACCTTATCGCCAAGCTCGGCTTAGAGGCAGAAGCCAATAAACTTGTAGGGTCGCTACCGCTGGGCTGGAAGCAAAAGCTCGCCTTCTCGGTCGCTATCTTTCACCGTCCCGAAATAGTGTTCTTAGATGAGCCTACCGGAGGGGTAGACCCCATCACGCGCCGTCAGTTTTGGGATATGATATACGAAGCCTCCGCGCAGGGCATCACCGTATTCGTTACCACCCACTATATGGACGAAGCCGAGTATTGCCACCGCATCAGCATAATGGTCGATGGCAAAGTCGAAGCAATGGACACCCCCACCCACCTTAAAAACCAATTTCACACCGATTCAATGGACGAGGTCTTCTACCAGCTCGCCCGCAAAGCAAAACGCTCAGCCGATTAAACAATGAAACAGTTAATAGCCTTTATACGCAAGGAATTCTATCACGTATTCCGCGACCGCCGCACCTTACTGATACTCTTTGGTATCCCTATTGCGCAGATTGTCCTTTTTGGTCAAGCACTCAGCAGCGAGGTGAAGAACATCTCTATTGCAGTCCTCGACGAGGCGCACAATGTCTATACACAGCAAATCCAAACGCAACTCGCCTCGAGTACTTATTTCAAAGTGAAAAAAAACTTGCTCAATTACAGCGATATAGAGAGCTATTTCAGAGAGGGAACCCTTAAAGCAGCTCTTGTTTTCCCTCCTGATTTTGGCAAAGACCTATACACGCCCAAGGGTACCACTCTACAGCTCATCACCGATGGGGCTGACCCCAATACGGCAAAAACAGTAGAGAACTACCTCAATGCCATATTGCTCAGCTACCAGCAGACGCTCAACCCTACGGTGCAACCCTCTTATCAGATAGTGGTAGAAAACCGAATGCTGTACAACGAAGCCCAAAATGGTTCGATGAACTTCGTTCCAGGGGTGATAGCACTCGTTTTTATGATAGTTAGCACAGCCCTCACTTCAGTAGCTGTAGTGCGCGAAAAAGAGTTAGGAACTATGGAAATCCTATTAGTATCGCCTTTCAACCCCCTAAAAATACTCATAGCCAAAGCCACTCCCTACCTGATACTCTCGCTCATCAACTTTACTGTGATACTCTTACTTTCGGTTTATATGCTCGAAGTACCGGTGCGAGGCAATTTCCTACTGCTTTATGCCGAAAGCACTTTGTTTATTATTATATGCTTATCGTTGGGCTTACTCATTTCCACCAGCACCAGTTCGCAGCAGACCGCTATGCTTATAGCTATGATGGGAATGATGCTCCCCACGGCGTTCTTTACCGGTTTTATGTTCCCCATTGAGAATATGCCCCTTGTTTTTCAGGGTATTGCCAAAATCTTCCCTTCTAGTTATTACTATACTGTCGTGAAGAAAGTAATGCTTAAAGGCTTGGGCTTCAGTTATATATGGAAAGAAACACTTATTCTCATCGCAATGGCGATAGTATTCCTAACCCTTGCGATGAAGAAATTCAAAATTAGATTACAATAATCCCCCAACCCCCCAAGGGGGCTACTCCCTCTCCTTTGGAGAGGCTGGGGAGAGGATTTAAATATAAAAGAAATGAAAGTATTAAGCTTTATACTACAAAAAGAGTTCAAACAGATATTTCGCGACCGCACTATCTTAGCGATGATGTTTGTAGCACCAATAATGCAGTTCGTTATATTGCCGCAAGTAGCCAATTTTGATGTGAAGAACATCAATCTCGTCTATGTCGACCACGACCAGAGCCCTTATTCGCAACAAATGCTACAAAAGATTACCGCTTCTGGCTATTTCCGACTTATTAGCGCTCCATTCTCTTACAAAGAGGGTATTACATATATTGAAAAGGGCGAAGCCGATGTAGTAGTCGAAATTCCTGCCGATTTCGAGCGCAATCTCGTGCGCGAGGGGCGGCAGTCTATAGGCGTATCAATAGACGCTATTAACGGTAGCAAATCGAGCTTAGGAGGGGCGTATTTGTCGCAGGTTATACGCGACTTCAACCAGCAGTTAGAGGTGAATGTTAAAGCACCCAAAAGGCTTGCCAATACCGCCCAAATAGCAATGGCAAGCACCTCTTGGTACAACCCACTGATGCAGTATAAGTACTACATAGTACCGGGTATATTAGCCATATTGCTCACCATTATAGGG
>CALHQN010000357.1 GCA_938036585.1 uncultured Campylobacter sp. | reverse complement strand
CTCCCACAGGCCCCCGCCCGTGCCGACGGCGTCCGCGGTCGCCGCGCGCCCGTCACCCTCAGCGGTCGTTCCCGCTGCCCCGGGCACCGCACTGGACGAGGGAACCCCGTCCGCGTCCCCGCGCAGCAGGGCGACCATATCGTGCACCTGGTCGACCCCCTCCCGGCTGATCCTGGCGATGGTCGCCAGAGCCTCGTCGGCGCGCGCGGGATCAGCCGCGAGGACACAGCGGGCGCCCTCGGCCTGCGCGCTGATGGCGGTGAGGGTGTGCCCCAACAGGTCGTGGAGGTCCCCGGCCAACCGGTTCCTCTCGTGGGCGACGGCAAGGCGCGCCAGGGTGTGCTGCTGCTCCTCCAGCATCGCCAGGCGCTCTGCGGCCAAGTGCCTGCGGTCCCTGATCGACCGGCTGCGCGCCCCCCCGAGCGCCGCGACCGCCAGAACCAGTGCGGTGGCCGTGCCGAGTACGGCGAAACCCCTCAGGTCGGTGGGCTCGTAGGCCCGCACCGCCCGCACCGAGACCGCCGCGACCGCTCCGGAGCAGAAGAACACGAGCAAAGCCCACCGCCACGGGGGCGCCAGGCGCGACTGGGTGGTCCACACCGCGACGAGCGCGCCAACCAGTGCCACCAGCGTCAAGTCCTCGATGAGCAGCACGTGGACCACCAGGACCGCCCCGATCACGAGCACCGAGGCCAGGGGGAACACGCGCCTGAAGGCGATGGCCGCTCCGCACAGCACCGCCAGGACGCGGAACACCGCGGCCCCGCCCGGGAACGCGGTGACAAGGCCGCTCGAGGACAGGACCGCGACGGACAGTCCGAGCAGCGCGTCCGTCCAGTGGGGCACGGGGCGCGGACGCGGCGGGGCCGGGGGGAGGGAAGGGGGAAGGAACTGCTTCATGGTCCCACACTAGGCCAGGGCGGCCACCGCACCGTCATACCCTGGTATGAGGGCGCCCCGCTCGGAACCATCCCACGGGGCGATGCCGATCGCGCCGCCGCAGGGCACAGTGGGTGCCATGACAGCACACCCACCACTCCGGATGGCGCCGCGGACCTCGCCCCGGCCCCCCGCATACGACGGCCCCGGCCTGGTCGTCGCCACCTCCGATCTGACGAAGTCGTTCGCTGGGCGCACCGTCGTCGACTCCCTCGACCTGCGCGTGCCCGCAGGATGCGTCTACGGGTTCCTCGGCCCCAACGGCTCCGGCAAATCCACCACCATGAAGATGCTGCTCGGCCTGCTGCGGCCGACGCGGGGCCGGATCAGTGTCTTCGGCACCCCCCTCACAGGAGCCAACGCGAGCGCGATGATGCCGCGGATCGGCTCCATGATCGAGCGCCCACCCGGCTACGGGCACCTCACGGGCGCCGAGAACATGGCGGTGGTCGCCCGCATGCTGGGGCTGAGCCGGGAGCAGACCGAACGCGCCCTTGCCCTGGTCCGCCTCACCGAGCACAAGAACCGCCTCCAGCGCACCTACTCCCTGGGCATGAAGCAGAGGCTCGGCATCGCGATGGCGCTGGCCCGGGACCCGCAGCTGCTGGTCCTGGACGAGCCGACCAACGGCCTCGACCCCGCCGGGATCGAGGAGATCCGCGAACTCCTCATCCACCTGGCCTCCGAGGGCGTCTCAGTCATGGTCTCCAGCCACCTCCTGGACGAGATCGACAAGATGGCCTCCGTCCTGGGTATCCTCTCCGCGGGCCGCCTCGTGTTCCAGGGGACGCGCGCGGAGCTCTTCGCCCGCTCACTGCCCGACCTCTTCGTCTCGACGCCGCAGGCCCGGGAGGCGCTCGCCCTGGGACTGCCCGGGCGCGCCGTGGCCGGCGGCATCATGGTCCCCGGCCTCGACCAGGGGGGAGCCGCTCGGATGATCGAGGCACTGGTGCGCCACGGCATCACCCTGTACGAGGTGCGCCGCGCGGACCAGTCCCTCGAGGACGTTTTCATGGCCCTCACCGGAGGGGCGGGGGCGCTGTGATGGTGGCGATGGCACGCAGGCTACTGCTCGTACGCCTCGAAGCGGCGAAGATGCGCCGCCTCCACACGATTCCCGTCGTCGTCGTCGCGGTCGTCGCGGTGGTCGCGCTGTCGTGCATGAACCTGTTCCGGCCCGAGGCGCCGGTGGTCGGCGCGGACCCGGATGCCTGGCCGTGGGCGTCCCTGCTGCTGAATGCCGCCATGATGAACGCCCTGGTCCATCCCGTCCTGGTCGCCGTGATCGCCAGCCGCCAGACCGACATCGAGAACACCGGCGCGGGGTGGACGCTCAACTCAACGACGGGCGTGGGGCCCGGCGCGCTGTGCCGGGCGAAGACCGCGCTCCTGGTGGCGGTGCTGGCGCTCGCGGTGGCGGCGGAGACAGCGGCGACCATCGGCCTCGCCCGCGCGAGGGGGTACACGGTACCCCTCGAATGGGGGCAGTGGATCCAGTACGCCGTCCTGCTGTGGCTGGTGGACGGCGTGTTCGTGGGCGCGCACGTGTGGTTGGCGGCGAAATGGGACAACCAGCTCATCTGCGTCGGAGTGGGTCTGCTGGGCGCCTTCACCGCGATGTACATGTTTCTAGCCCCGGGCGCCATCGCTCGCATGGTCCCCTGGGGGTACTACGCGGTGATCACGAACACGCGACTAGTCGGTCGGCAGGCCGGGGGCGTGCGCTACGGGAGCGTCGACCTGCCCTGGGTGGTCGGTTTCCTCCTCCTGGCCCTGGCCGCCCTGGCCTGGGCGACCCACCGCATGGATCGTGTTGAAAGGTGAATACCATGGGCCTCGTCGCCGCCGAATTCCTCAAACTCCGCCGCTCGCGGGTGGGTGTCTTCGCCGTCCTGCTGCCCCTGCTGGCCACCGTCGCAGGAGCGGTCAACTACTGGGTGAACAGGGACGCCCTCAACGGCGGGTGGGACTCGCTGGCCAGCCAGGTCACCCTCTTCTACGGGCTGATGTTCTTCAACCTGGGCGTGGCGCTCATGGCGGCGTCCGTGTGGCGTCCTGAGCACCGGGACGCCTCGTGGAACATTGTCCTCACCTCGGGGCACCGGCCCTGGGCGGTCGTCCTGGCGAAGTCCGTGGTCCTCGTCGCGCCGGTCGCCGTGGCGCAGGTGGTGCTCCTGGCACTCACCTGGGCCCTGGGCCTCACCATGGGCATGCCCGGGTGGCCGGGAGCGGCGTTCGCGCTGTCGTGCGCGCTCGCCGTCGTCATCGCCGTCCCCTTGATCCTCGCGCAGTCACTGCTGTCGATGCTCATGAAGTCGTTCGCGGCGCCCGTCGCCGTGTGCCTGCTGCTCTCCGGCATCGGCTTCGGCTCGATCGCCGCCTCGACGGGAGTGGTCGGCGCACTGTCCTACGCGCTGCCCCAGGGGCTGGCCTCGCGAGCGCTGTTCCTGGGTTCTACGGCCGTGACGGTCACGGGCGGCCTTTCGCTCCAGTCCGTGGCGCCCCTGCTGGCGGGGTGCGCTGTGCTGAGCGTCCTCCTCGTGTGCGCGACGGTCCTCATCGCTCCGCGCCGCACGATCGAGGCGCAAAGATACGGGCTCGGCTCGTTAAAAGAGCTTTTAGGTGTGCAAAACGTCCACCACCGCGCATTTAGCGACGCCATTTCCTGCTTTGAAATTTTCAAATCCGCGCTCTCGCGGCTGCCGTGGAGCGTGCAAAGCACCGAGGATCTGATACTTTTTAGTAAGACCGCAAAGAGTCTGGCGCTGCCTAAGCCGCAGCTTTCGGGGCGCGGCGAGGGCGAAATTTTATAAATCGCGCGCCGAATTGAGAGATAAAATTTGCGCTTTTAAGCGGCGGCGCTTTAATCTGCGCGGATTGCGGTAGCATAAATTCGATCCGAGCGATTTTAGGCGGCGTAAATTTAAAGCGCTACTGCGGCGAGATGTGATTGCGGGCGAACCGAAACGGCGCGAATTTATGCAGGCGCAGTTTTAAATCGCATTGCGATCGCACCGGATTTAAGTGAAAATGCCCGCAGCGGCGCCCTCCGCGTATGCCAACCAGGCGGGATCACGTGATTTTAATTTGCTCGGGCGGGTGCGGCAGCGAGCGCTCGTGGAGTCTTTTTGCTTTCGCGGCTTTTGATCTTTGCGGCGATAAATTTTGCGCCCGCCCGCGGTTTTACAACCTTGCTTCGGGCGAATTTTATGAGCGCTTGCAGTCGCGTGGATGCGCCCAAAGCGTCGTGCGCTCTAAATTTTAAATTAGCCCAGGCGCGCAAATTCGATGTTTTAAACTCTAAAATCAATAAATTTTGCCCGCGCCTGCGCGTCTTTTGCGTCCCAAAAGCGATAAATTTAGCGTGCCCGCACCGCCGCCGCAAATACGCTAGGCGCGAGGGTTTTCTGCATTCGTCGCTTGGAATTTTGATATTTGATTTTAGCTTAACGACCTGATCGGTACGTGCCCGTGCTGAAAATTTTAAAATGGAGCTTTATAAAATTTTGCGGCGCCGATCGCAAATGAAATTTCATAAATTTTTATCGCAAAACATAGCGCGATTGGAGCAAATTTAACGCAAGCCTGGCTCTGTCGTAGCAGCGTACGGAGGCCGCGTATGCACTAAATTTAGCGATAAGCAAATCCGCGATCCCAATAATACGAATTTGCGCAGACGCAGCCCGCCTCTCATCAAAGCGTCATCGGAGGGCTTGACGGGCTTTGCGAGCGAGCGGAGTAATGTGCCGCCGCCATCTTTGCAAGAAGCGTTATTTTGCGATTGAGCGGTCTTTTCCGCCTCAAAAAGGGCATATCGCGGGCTAAAATTTAAACAAAATTTCATTAAGCGCGGCGCTGCTTTTAAATTTACGTTGCAAATTCCATAGGCTGCGAATACGGCGCTAAATTTTAAAATTTTGTCTGTTTTAGTCATGTCTTGAGGTTATGTGTTGCGAGGGTTCGCGAGCCGCTTGATTGGAAAATGAGTTTTAAATTATTCCTAGCGTATATGCTCGCGCAGTAAAGTGTAATTTTGCACTGGAAATTTCACGCCGCTATGTCACCGCCGAGCCGCTCGCCGTCTTACCTCCGTCCTATCGCTCCGTATTTTCAAACGCGCTAGAATTTCGGAAAAGCTCCGCTTTAATGCAAAATTTTATCTGCTTAACCGTGGTCTGTGGTGGATGAAATTTTGCCGCTCGCTGCGAGACGCGCGCGGTATTTGCTTGCCACGCATGCACGTCATAGCCCATATCCTTGCCGCAAGCCGCCGTTTTACCAACGTCCATCGTTGTGGCTCTCGCCTGCTTCTTCGCGTATATTTTTTATGCCTTGTAAGCTGCGCGTCACCGCATCTGCGTCAAGATCGCGCCGTGCCTTTAAAGCACGCAAATCCATCCTGCATAAAATTTAGCTTCTTTGCCATGCTCGCCTCCTGCCGCACTTTGTCGTGCTTATATGTTGCGAGCCGTCGCCGCGTCGTATCCCTTGTCCGCACTCGCCGTACCGGCTACGAGTTTTAGCGGACGCGCCTTAAAATTTCAGCCCAAAAGCTCTATTTAGCGCCGCGTCCGAGCAGAAATAACCTCACTGCTTGTTCGGCGACGCGGGCTAAATTTTGCGTCGCGATGGCGGGATCCATCGCGCGCTCAAGGTTCATCGGTTCGTTTAAAACGCTGAAAAACGCGCCGATGCCGTGCTCGTTGCAGCCGCCGGCACAGGGCGAGACGCAGCCTGCAAGCGCGATGACGGGCACGCCGTAGCGCGCGGCGATCTTTGCCACGCCGCTTGGGGTCTTGCCCATGCGGCTTTGGAAGTCGAGCCTGCCCTCGCCGGTGATGATCAGATCGGCATCGCGCACGTCGTTTTGCAGCCCGATCTGTTCGGTGATGATGTCGATGCCAGGCCTTAGCTGCGCACGTAGGAAGCTCACGAAGCCAAAGCCCAGACCACCAGCCGCGCCCGCGCCCCTTTCGCTGCAAAGCTCCTTTCCTAGGCTCTTGCTTACGACGCCCGCAAAGCTTCGCAATCCCGCATCAAGCGCCTCTACCGCCGCTTCGTCTGCGCCTTTCTGCGGTCCGTAAACATGCGCCGCGCCGTTTTCGCCGAAGAGCGGATTATCCACGTCGCAGGCGATGAGAAACTCGCTATCTTTGATGCTTTGCGGCACGTCCGCGTCCGAGATCGCCGCTATTTTGATCAAATTTTCGCCGGTGCCCGCAAGCGCTTCGCCGCGCTCGTCCGTAAATTTAAAGCCCAAAGCGCTTAGCATGCCCGTGCCCGCGTCATTTGTGGCGCTTCCGCCGATGCCTATGATGAACTTTCGCGCCCCCTTGCTTGCGGCGTGCAAGATCATCTCGCCAAAGCCGTAGGTGCTTGTCTTTAGCGGGTTTCGGCGCGATTTTTCGATGAGCGTGAGCCCCGACGCCGAGGCCATCTCCAAGATCCCGAGCTCGCCCGCAAGAGCGTAGCGCGCGGTGATCTTTTCGCCGAGAGGGTTTTGCACGAGGAGCTCTTGAAATTCAGCCCCGAGCGCGTCGGCGAGGGCTTCGACGCTGCCTTCGCCGCCGTCTGCGATCGGCCTAACTACTGCTTCGTCGCAGAGCTTTTCGATGCCCGATTTTACGGCGTTGCCCGCCTCAAGCGAGCTAAGAGAGCCTTTAAACGAATCGATCGCAACCAAAATTTTCATAAAATTCCTTTCAGACAGGGCTTGCACGGATATTGCGAAAGCCGCTTTTTAATTTGGTATTTTAATAAATTTAGCCCTAAATTTAGCTTTGAAGAGTTTGCGCTCCGCCGTATTGGTAAATGAGGAAAATTTTAAACTGCTGCCGTTTTAAACGGCAAGGCGCGCTCGCGCGATAGAATTTAAGCGGTGCGAGGACAGAGCGCTTGGGGCTGCGCAAATTTAGAGCAAAGAAGCTCGCCCGCCCGCGCAGTAGAATTTAAAGCGCGAGGGCGGGCTTTTATTGCCCTAAATTTAGAGCTGTTTTAAATTTAGAGCCGCTAGATCAAAAACAGCGACAAAATCCACACGCTGATCATACCCGTAATGCCCATAATTAGGGTTAGCATGGTCTGTGTGCGGTAGCCTTGTTGCGGGTTCATCTTGCTGAAATTCGTAACGACCCAGAAGTAGCTGTCGTTAGCGTGCGAAACGGTCATCGCACCCGCTGCGATCGCCATTACGACGAGCGCGCCGGACATTTCGGAGGTGAAGCCAAGTATCTGCATCAGCGAGCCGTCCACGTTAAACGCCCCCATAATCGAAGCGGTGGTGATGATCGCCACGGTGGAGCTTCCTTGCGCGGTTTTTAGGACTGCCGAGATTAAGAACGGGAAGAAAATCCCCGCGGCTTTAATCGCGGTCGCATTGTCCTTGATGTAGGTTACGAAACCCGCTTCGGTGATGACCTTGCCCAGCACTCCGCCCGCTGCGGTGATGAAGAGGATCGGACCTACGATTTTTAAGGATTCGTTGGTGATCTCGCTAAATTCGCCTAATTTGCCGGTTTGTACGAGCAAAAATACCGCAAAAACTACGCCCAAGGCTAGCGCGATGATAGGATTTCCTAAAAATTGCGAAATTTCGCCCGCAAATCCGCCTACTTTTAGGATCTTGGCGACGGAGCCCAGCGCCATAAATAGGATCGGTACTAAAATAGGAGCTAAGCTTAAAAATCCGCCCGGTAATTTGCCGTATTGCTTAAGTAGATCGTCGTAGCTTTTTGCGATGACTTCATTCGCTTCGGCCTCGCTTATATGCACGCTTTTGGCGACTTTTTTGGAAAAAAAGTATGTAGCGATCAGCACCGGCAAGGACACTACCGCTCCCATTGCGATTACGAGCAGCAGATTGCCGCCTAGACCCACGGCGCCTGCTGCGGCGATCGGTCCCGGAGTCGGCGGGATGAATACATGCGAGGCATAAAGTCCGCCGGAGAGCGCTACTGCAAGAGCGACCGGATTTTCGCCGATTTTTTTGCTGATCGCTTCTCGGATCGGGTTTAAAACGACGAAGCCGCTGTCGCAAAATACGGGGATACCTACGATCCAGCCCATTATGAGCATCGCAAGCTCGGGGCGCTTTTGTCCGACTACGTTTACGACCATATCGGCGAGTTTGAGCGCCGCGCCCGTCTTTTCGAGTACGGTGCCGATGAGCGCGCCGAAGATTATGACGATACCGATACTCTTAAACGTGCCGCTGAATCCGTCGCCGATAATCGCGGGGATCTTAGCTAGCGGTATACCCGCGACGATCGCGAGCGCCAGGGAGATAAGCATTAGCGCCAAAAACGGGTGAACGCCTGCTTTGGAGATCAAAAAAATCATCACGACTACCGCTATGGCGAAGCAGATGATTAACGCAACACCGCTCATAAAAGCTCCTTGAATGGATTTAATTTGCCCGCAAGCGGTTTAAGCTAAGCCGTTTGCGCTTCAAATTTAATGCGGTAATTTTAGCGAAATTTTAATATAAAGCAAAAACGGCGGCGTTAAATTCATGAAAATTTATGTTTTATACGGGAATGATGGACTAGTCGGCGGAGTTTATCGGTTGGAATTTATCGGTTGGAATTTATCGGTGCCGCGCGGCGAGAGGCGGTTTAAATTTTAAAACTTGCAGCGTTTGCTTTGATACACTGCGCGGCGGGCGGCGGAAATTTTATCGTGGATCGGTCGTCGTGGCGCAGCAATAGGGCGGTGCGCTTGCGTCTTACACGCATCTTTAGCAGCTAAAGGGCGTAAGTGATGCGGACGGCTTTGCGGCGCTTGCTGCGGCGCAAGCGGCGATAATATCGGCGACGGCAGCGATGAGGCAGCGTCGGGATTTTTACATAATATCAGCGATGATAGAATTTTGATCGAAATTTACTCACGCGGCGATGAAATTTTAATTAAAACTATCGGTGGAAGCGGCGGAATTTTAATTGAAAGTAGGCAACATAGGTAGAGCTTCGATCAAAATATCGCGCGTAGCGGCTCTGGTAAAAATCGGCGGCAATCTGCGGTAGAATTTTGCGGCTTTTTATATAATTTTTCTGCGAGTCTGCTGTGATCTTTTTTTGGATTTTTCAAAATTCCTAGCGGTCTTTGCGCGGTCTATCTGCGGCGGGATTTTGCGGCTTGGTTAAATTT
>CALHQN010000356.1 GCA_938036585.1 uncultured Campylobacter sp. | reverse complement strand
AGCCCAAATCTGTGAGGAAAATCTCACCGTCACAGCTTAGTATAAAGCTTCCGATATCATTATGATTATGTGGCTCATTATTATTGCCGCCCTTTAGTGCCAATCCGATATCTTTATTCTTCCATACAGCCCATTGCGCATCCTTATAAAATATAAATTCATAGGATTTTTCTTCTACAGACTTATTTTCAGATTCATTTTTTTCCAAAAATTCTTTTATAAAGCCTAGCTTGCCCTGCTCGTCAAGGGATTTGAATTCTCGCTCGTTTGCTTTGATATGATCGATCAAGGGGTGAAATTCCTCATTGAGCTTAGTTTTATCCAGTTTGCCGGAAAGCGCCTCGTTTTTACTGCGAGCGAAAAATTTATTCACGAGATAATAAGGCGTTTTCATCTTAAAGCAAAAATCGTTTTGGCTCGGGATATACACCATAAAGCCCTCAAATTTCGCCTCTTTGACTATATTTTTAAGCTCCGAAAAGCTCGTTTTTAGATACTGCTCGCTCTCTTTATAAAAAGGTCTTTTGAGCGCTCCGTCAGTGCTTGCGGCGATTTTATCCAGCTCAAATTCGCTTGCTTGCGCGCCGGTTTTAACGTCGATAAGTCCGATAAAGGTCTCGCCTAGCTCCTCTTCTACGATGTGCGGATCGCTCTCGTCGGTAATCTCAAATAAAAAAGTTTTATTTGGATAGCGTTTGAAAATTTCTTCAAATTTACAGCAGTGCTCGCGCGCCATCTGCGCAAATCTACTATCGGTCGACCCTGTCGTGGAGTAGATAACGCGGCGGTTAAAGCTCGCGCCGCTTTCGCTGATATCTACGTAGGTGCAACACCCCAAAAAGCCGTTTACCTTTCGCACGGCAAGCACGGGCGTATCGTCTGAGATATCGATAGGATAAAGGCTTTTGCGCGAGGTAAATTCCGAGTAGTTATAGACCTTTTTAAACGGGCGCACGATGATATTTAGATCATCGTCCATTATGAGCCCGCGCATCTCAAGCAACGCCTTATCCCAATCGGCTTTGAAAAAGATGCGTTTTGAGTATTTGTAGGTGCGAAGCTCGGGATAAAGCTCGCTTTGACGCGCGCTCCAAAGCCTTTTATCCTGCGTAGCGGCGATATATTTTTTCGTTACGTAGGTATTTTGCGCCGCATCAAAGGGTAGATCGCGCCTGTTTAGAGCCGCCGCGTCTTTGATCTTTTGCGCTACGTTTTCGCTCATAGGATTGATGGGCGGGATCAAAATTTCGCCCTCTATTTTGTTGTTTGCGACCTTGATAAACATCGCTATCACCGTATCTTCATCGACGCCGTGCTCGGAGGCGAAGAAATTTTGCATTCTAAAACACTCGAAAATAAATCCATTCTGGGCGGCTTGCTCTTTTAGGCTTAGCAGCTCTTTGGTGCGCGCGCTCACGTTGCTAAGCACGATAAGAACGTCTCTATCTTTATTTTCCAGGGCAAATTTATACGCCTGCTTTATCTCGCGGGCGACCTTGCGCTTCGCGTCCTCCAAAAGCTTCGGCGACCAAGTATAACCCCCCGCCTCATCGGTTAGAAACATATCGTTTTCCAGATGATAAATTTGCGCCTGCGGATATTCGTTTTGAAATTCTTTAATTTTCTCTTTTGCGAAAGTCGTTTTACCCGAGCCCGCGTGTCCGCGAACGACTATAAATTTTCTCATTTTACCGCCTTGATTTTATGTGGCGATATTCTACCTGAAATTTGAGCGCTTTGGTATCAAGAAATATGGATTTCGGTAAAATTCAATTTACAGAGTCGATTTTCGCCGCTTAGCTCGCGCAGTTTTGAGGCACGAATTAGACGGCGCGGCGCCCGTATCTACGAGGGCTTTCTACCGATGCGCTTTTGGCACGAAATTGAGCGAGGATAAAATTTGTGGCGAAGCCGCTGGACAGCTTAGATTTAAACCTCAAAGTTCAAATTTACAGAAGGATCAAATTTGATCTCTTTATGGGCTTATCAAAGCATAAAATTTATTGTTTTAACTAAGTAAATCATGGTTTAAATTTTCAAAACACCGTAGCGATTTCGCGATTAAATTTTAAAAAAAATCATATTCCGCATTAAATTTCGATAATTTAATGCTCTTGTTTGTCGCTTTATAATTTATTATAAAAACTTAAAATATTATCGATATAATTGCTGATAAA
>CALHQN010000355.1 GCA_938036585.1 uncultured Campylobacter sp. | reverse complement strand
AATGTAGCTCAGCGCAAAGATCAGATAGATAAACAGATCAAAGGTAAGCGAGACGGTGTTTTGATTGACATATTCTTGGATCTGCTTAAATGACAGCAGCGACTCTGTGATCTGAACCCTAAAGATCAAAGCGATGCCGATTAAAATAAGCGGCATAATGTAGGCCTTGATACCGCTCATTCGGATAGGGTTGGTGTAAATTTTACTCTCGAGGCTCTCGCCCTCGCGTGGATCGTCCATCTGCACGAACTCAAATCCCAAAAATTTAGGTTTTTTTGCACTTGCGGGTTTGGCTTTGCGAGGAAGTTTGAATTTTTTAAATTTTTTCGCGATTTTTGTTACTTTTGCGGCGGATCTATCCTCTGCGATATTTTCGGCGGAATTTTGAGGAGACGACTGCTCTGCCGCGTCTATTTCTATGAAATTTTTAGGATCGGAAATCCAGTCGTTATTTTGCTTCGCGGCTTCTTTTGTCTGAGAAGCCGCTTTTTGCGCTGCACGATCCTTGGATTTGGACGTGTCCACGCGCTCGATATTTATCGCGCTAGATGCTAGCGTGTCGAAGCTTACCTCATCGCCGTCCGTTAAGGTAGAATCGCGCTCGCCCAGCATTTCGTAGCTGTATTCGACGCCGCCGGTAGCGACTATGACGTTTTCGCCTCTGATAAATCCCGTAAGTTTCATATACTAATAACCCCGCCTTTCTGGCGGATATATTAGTAAAAAAAAACTTAAAAGTGAATTATTCTACGGTGACGCTTTTGGCTAAATTTCGCGGCATATCCACGTCGTTGCCGAGCCGCACGGAAATTTCAAGAGCTAAAATTTGCAAAATCAGCATCATCTCAAAAAATTCGCTCATCGCGTGGCTTTGCTCGCTCGTTTTGATAAAATCATCCGCGACCTCGGGCTCTTCGGGGCTGATCGCCAAGATATACGCATCGCGCGCGGCAAGCTCCTCGACGTTGCTTTTGGTTTTTTCATAAAGCGTATTTTTGGGCATTAGCGCGATCGTAAAAAGATTGGAATCCGCAAGCGCGATCGGACCGTGTTTCATCTCGCCGCTCGGATAGCCCTCCGCGTGCAGATAGGAGATCTCTTTGAGCTTAAGCGCGCCCTCAAGAGCGAGCGGATAAAAAATAT
>CALHQN010000354.1 GCA_938036585.1 uncultured Campylobacter sp. | reverse complement strand
GAATTTCGTCGGTAAATTTTAAAATTTGTAGAATAAAATTCCGCACCGGATAAATTATAGATCGATTTTATATAGCTAAATTTATATCAACGAACACGACACGCACGCCTTGAGCGCAAGCTCGGCTTATCGTAAAATTTATCTCGCGGCTTTAAAAATTTAAAATTTACATTTCGCTTGCGATTTTTTGCGCGGTTTTGATAAATGCTTGCGCCAGATGGCTTAGACGCTTGCCCTTTTTGTATGCAATTAGCAGCGTCCTATCCAGCTCGTGCGCGCCCACGTCAAAGAGTTTTATCCTGCCTGCCTTGTCCTCTTTTATCATCTGCGGTATGCTAAAGCACGCTCCCACGCCGCTTGCGACGATGGCATTGGCGATGTCGAAAGTCTCCGTACGGCACAGCACCTTCGGCGCGAAGCCCGCAGCGGTAAAGAACGCATCTATCTGCTCGGCGCTTCTTAAATTCTGTTTCGGTAGGATAAATTTTTCATTTTTTAGCTGCAAAATATCGATTTTAGGGGTTAATTCGTTTTTAAATTTAAGCGACAGCGGATGCAAAGAGTTAAGCGCTACATAGGTTTTCTGCGTTAAAATTTCACTGCCTTCAAGTCCACTCATATCGATAGGAAGTATTAGCATTCCTACGTCAAGTTCTCCTTGCAAGAGCATTTCGCGAATATTAAGCGTCGATGAAAATTGCATTATCTGTACGTCTGAATCTTTAAATTTCTTACAAAATTTCGGTAGCAGCGAGGGCAGCAGATTATATCCGTTTTGTGAAAAGCCTATGCGGATTTTACCGCTTTTTGCGTCGTCAAGCTCGGAGATTTCGCTGTTTAGATCGTCCATCACATCAAAAATAATTTTGACCTTGCTTGCGTAAATTTCGCCCGCACGCGTGAGCGAAACGGGGCTCGTGGAGCGATTAAACAGCGCCACCTTAAGCTCCTTTTCGAGCGATAAAATACTTTGCGATAGCGAGGGCTGCGGGATTTTAAGCGCCTCGGCAGCCGCAGTAAAACTTCTGAACTCGGCGACTTTAAGCACGAGCTGCATGCGATGTAAATTCATTTTACGCCTCCAAACATAATTTTAGAATTATATAATTATATGCTAAATAATATTTGACTTATGTTAAAAAT
>CALHQN010000353.1 GCA_938036585.1 uncultured Campylobacter sp. | reverse complement strand
ACTATCGCGATGTAGCTTTGCGTGAGCGCGGGCTCTTTAAATTTGACGCTGATGATGCTGCCGCGAGCGTTAAACTCCGCCTGCGGCAAGATTTCGCGCAGCCGCTTGAAAACCCGCTCGTTCGTGCGCGTGATTAGGATATTTTGCCTTCTCGCGCCGATCGCCTCTGCGATGCGCAAAATTTCATCATCCGTCTTGCCCTCGCCGTAGATCACCTCTCCCGCGCCGTTTCGCAGGGCGCGCTGAGTGTCGATCTTAGCGCAGCCCACGTCCTCGTATGGGTAGTTTTTCAGGTATTTTAGTGCCTCTTGCTCGCTCACGCGGCCGCTTTTTATCCCCGCGAAAAGCTCTAAAATTTCATCCTCTCTCATGCAAAACATCCTCTCTAAGCCCCTTTAGATCGAGCGTCACATCCGCCGCGCCCAGCGTCACTAGCTGTCTAACGATGCTCTTAAATTTAGTGTCGTTAATAAAACCCAGCATGCTAGAAAAGGGCATTTGCAGCTTTATATTTTTGCGGTCGCACCGCGCGCGGACGTTTGCGTAACCGCTTGCGATGAGCAGATTTTCCGCTGCTTCGATCAAATTTAGCTCGCTCTCATCGATCTCGCGCCCGTGCGGCAGGCGCGTTAGCAGGCACGCGTAGCCGGGCTTTTCGGCGGTGGGTAAATTTAACTCGCGCGATAGCTCGCGGATCTCGGCTTTGGTTAAATTTATCAGCGGCGAGAGTACGCCCAGCTCCTCTTTTGCTTTGAGCCCCGGGCGGTATTCGCCCAGATCATCGCGGTTCGTGCCATCTGCGACGCGGCTAAAGCCAAGCTCACGGGCGCGCTCGATCAGTCGCGAAAACACCGCCTTTTTGCACAGATAACAGCGGTTTTCGGGATTGTTTTTGATCCCCTCCGCTACGCCTAGCTCTAAAATTTCGTGGCGGATACCGTAAACGCTAGCAAATTCCACGGCTTCGGCGATCTCGCGCGGAGACATGTAGGGCGATCGTATCGTTATGCCGATCGCGCGCCCCCCAAGCGCGTCGTGCGCCGCACGCAGTAGCAACGAGCTGTCCGCACCGCCGCTAAATGCGACTGCTAGCTCGCCAAGTCCGCGCAGATCAGCCTTTAGTTTTTCTAGTTTCGTCATAGATTTCTAGCGCCTCTTTTCGCACCTGCTCGATCGTCGTGCCGTGCGCGAGCGCCGCGGCCTTGCAGTCCTCAAATTCGGGCTTTGCTTTTTGCGTTTGGCAGGTGCCTGAAATTTTAAGCCCTATCTCGCCAAATTTCGTCTGCACCCGCACAAACTCGCGCTTTAGCTCGGTTTTAGCAACCTCTACCTCGCGGACGCCGATCGCCGTTGTGTGCGTAAAAATCAGATCCTTTAAATTTTGCGCGTCCTGCTTGCGGCACAGCGCGTTTAGCTCAAAGCCCATGCGCCCCTTTTTCATAAAAATCGAGCGGCTAAATACGTCCAGCGCGCCATTTTCTCGCAAAATTTCGCACGCAAGCGCAAAGCTCTCGGCGTCCATATCGTCGATGTTCGTGGAGATTAAAATTTGCTTGCAAACCTCTCCGTAGCCAGCTCGCGCGCCTAAATTTGACTCGCCGCTTTCATTGTTCAAATTTTCATCCGCCTCGCAGATCATCGCGCGAAGCACGTTCGCAAAGTCTGCGGCGTCTTTGCCGC
>CALHQN010000352.1 GCA_938036585.1 uncultured Campylobacter sp. | reverse complement strand
GCTTAGACCGCTTGCGCGGACTTGTGACATTGCCGCTTTAAGCCTGCCGCCTCCGCGCTCGCGTCTAAATTTCTTCCTTTATCAAACTTCCTATGCCGCCGTCGGTAAAAAGCTCAAGCAGGATCGAGTGCGGAATTTTGCCGTTGATGATATGCGCGGCACTTGCGCCGTTTCGCACGCATTGCAGGCACGCATCGACCTTTGGGATCATGCCACCTGCGATCGTGCCGTCCTTTTTAAGCTTCGAAATTAGCGCGGCATCAAGCTTGCTGATTAAATTTCCCTCTTTATCGAGCACTCCGTCAATGTCGCTTAAAAATATCGCCTTGCTCGCTTTTAGCGCGGCTGCGATCCTGCTGGCGCAGAGATCGGCGTTGATATTAAAGCTCACGTTTTCGTCCGTCTCGCCGCCCGCAAGCGGGGCGATCACCGGCAGATAGTCCTTTTGCAGCAGGTCGTTTATCAGCTTGGTGTTTACCTCGGTGATCTCGCCTACGAATCCGTATTTTTTCTCATTGAGGAATTTTGCCCTCAAAAGCCCGCCGTCCTTGCCGCTGATGCCGATCGCGGGCGCACCATTTTGGTTCAAAAGCGCCGTGATCTCTTTATTTACCGCGCCGCTTAGCACCATCTCGGTAATTTCGATCGCGTCTTTACTCGTTACGCGAAGACCGTCCTTAAACTCGCTCTGCACGCCGATCTTATCCAGGGTCTGATTGATCTTTTTGCCGCCGCCGTGCACGACGATGATCTTGATGCCGACTATATGCAAAAGCACGATGTCGCGGGCAAAATCAAGCTTGAGCGCATCGTCTGTTTGCGCTGCGCCGCCGTATTTAACGACGAAAATTTTATCTCTAAATTTACGGATATAGGGCAGCGCGGAGATGATGACTTCGGCGGTTTTGCTCTTTTTTATCATAAAATTCCTTTAAAAACCTTATTTTATCATAGCTTGGTTTATGTAGTTTTGAATTTTGCGGATAAAGTTTTCGCTTAGTTTTAAATTTAGCAAAATCACTGAAATTTCCGCGCTCAAATCCCTTAATTTCACGTAATCTTTTGCCGTGCATAGGATATGCTCCGCGTCCTCGCGCCTTAGCAGCTCTAAAATCTGCTCTTTTTTGAAATCGTAATGATCGGGGAAAAACGCGTGCGCTTTTGCGAGCGGCAAAAACTCTTGCAAGCGCCAAGGCTTGGCGATAGCGCTGATTAAGATCGTGCGGGATCTCTCAAAGCTCACTTCTTTGGAATTTAAAATTTTATCTGCAGCCGCAGGGTTTAAATTTGAAATTTCATTCATGGCGCGATTTAAATTTAAATCCGAAATTTTATCCGCAGGATTTGAAATTTCATCCGCAGGATTTGAAATTTCATCCGTGCCGTTTAGCGCGCCTTGCAGATCGGCCGCCGAAACGATCTTAAAGTCCTGCGAAATGTCGCTCGGAGAGGGTATGAAATCCGCAAATTTATAAAAAAACGGCGGGTAGCGATACGCGGCGAGGGGCAGACAAAAGGGCAGCTTCGGCGCGCTTTGCGGGCGTAGCAAGATATCAAATTTAGAGATATTAAATTTAGAAAATCCGTCGTCCAAGATCACCAGCTCAAAGCCGAGAGTTTGCGCGCGCAAAATCCCTGCGGCGCGATCTTCGCTGACGATCACGTTTGCGCCGCGTAAAGACAGCGCGTACTCCATCGCCTCGTCTCCGCTTTGCCGCACGTCGCAAAGTATCCGGCCACCGAGCGCTACTTCGAGCAGGCCTCTGCTTTTGCGCCCGTATCCGCGAAGGATGATGCAGGTTTTGAACTCTCCGTTAAATTCTTTAAAAAGCGCCCGCACTAGCGGGGTTTTGCCGCTTCCGCCGAGAGTTAAATTTCCGACGCTGATTATTGGAATTTTAAATTTTTGCGGCTTAGCAAAGAGCCTTTTTAGGCAGACGATCAGCGTGTAAAGCAGCGAAAGAGGCGCTAAAATCACCCCTAGCGCAAACCACGCGGGGCTCGGGTCGTATAAGTTTCGCTCGATTAGGAGTTTAAACACGATTTTGCGCTATCTCTTTGATCTGCTCGCAGATGTAGCTCACATCGTCGTCGCTAAGCGCCGTGTAGATCGGCAAGGATAAAATTTGCTGATAGTTTTTAAGCGCATTCGGGAAATCATTGACCTTGTAATTATATTTGCTTTTGTAGTAGCTTAGCAGATGCACCGGCACGTAGTGCAGCGAAACGCTCACTCCGCGCGAGATGAGCGCCTTGGCAAAATCGTCGCGGTTTTTGTCGATCTTTACGATGAATTGAGTATAGATATGCTCCTCGCTGTCGCTTGGAAGTGTCACGTGAGGGCAGTTTGCGAGCTGCTCGCGATATGCTGCGGCGATCTGCTTGCGGCGCTTTATAAAGGTATCGGTTTTTTCAAACTGGGCGATCGCGTAGGCGGAATTTATGGCGTCAAGATCGTATTTTTGACCGATACGATCGACGTCGTAGGTAAAGGACATATTGCCGTCTTTGTAAAAGGCGTCCCCTACGACGCCGCCGTTTCTTAAAATTTGCGCGGCGCTTGCAATCTCATCGTCGTTCGTAACGAAAAAGCCCGCCGTAGAGATCGCGTCTTGCGCTTGAGGATTGATCTGAAAGCACGATATGAGCGAGCTTTTAAGCGCTCCGATTTTTGCGCCTTTATAGGTAGCGCCCATAGCGCGGCACGCATCGTCTATAAGGATGATATTTTCGCTTTTGGCGACCTCGCTGATGGCGTCTATATCCGCAGCAAGCCCTGCGATGTGCGAGATGAAAGCGCATTTTAGCTTCTTGTGGCGGTTCTGATCTATCGTGCGAGCAAGGCTTTCGCTCGTGATATTAAAGCTTATCGGATCGATATCTACGAAAACGGGCTCTGCATCGAAGTGGCGGATAACTTCGGCGACGTTGGGGAAGGAATTTACGGAGCATAAAATTTTATCTCCGCGCTTAATATCCATCGCGCAAAGCGCCAGATGCAGCGCCGTCGTGCCGCTCGTGGTAGATACGGCGTGCTTTACGCCGAAATATTTACAAATATCCTCTTCAAAAATTTCGCTATATCTTATATCGCTGTTGTAGAGGGCGCTTTTAATTAAGTCTTCCTCTTTTTTATCGATTTGAGCCTTATAAAACGGTATCTCTTTCATAAATCTCTCCTTAGTGTGCGGGCTCTATGCGAGCGACCGCAGGCGCGCGAAGCTTAAAATTATTTTTAAGAATACAATAAAAAGCTAGGAAATTGCTCACCTAGGCCTAGACAGCTACAGTTCCTAACTTGCTTGTTTTTATGCATGA
>CALHQN010000351.1 GCA_938036585.1 uncultured Campylobacter sp. | reverse complement strand
TTTCTCATCCGACTCGGATAGTTGTGAGAAATTTTTTACCAATTCTTTCGCATCCGCTAGGATATTTGCTAACAAATCGTCGTTTTTCTGCAAAATTTCTACCATCTAGCCCGCTCCTTGCTATAGAATTTTGATAAATTATATCGCTGAATCATCAATCTTTGCTTAAATTTAAAACCGTGGTTTTGAGACGAAATATGAAATTTCGCCGCGCAAGTTCGTGTAAATTTAGAACGACGATTTTTTTGTCTGGTACGAATGATCCCTGAGATGCGACGAAATTTAAGCCAAAAAAGCTATAATTGCGCTCGGGTGTGGCGTGCGGTCGCTCCGCAAGGAGAGGAAAGTCCGAGCTGCGATAAGACAAGGTTGCGTCTAACGGACGCCAGGGGCAACCCTAGGGAAAGTACAACAGAAAGCAAACCGCCGCGCAAGCGGTAAGGGTGAAAGGGCGGGGTAAGAGCCCACCGCGCGCGTGGAGACACGGGCGGCAATGCAAACCCAACCTGCAGCAAGAACGGGTGGTTTCGTCTTATATTCGAACCGTTCGCTCGAACCGATTTGCAAAAATCGGTCTAGATAAATGACCGCTGTAACGGAACTCGGCTTATAACCACACCTCTTTTAAAATTTCAAAATCGCTAAAATTTTATGAATTTTTCGCGCGGGACAATGAGGCGGCACAATGAGTGCGGCGTAGACGTGGATAGACCGCGTGATGCGCGGCGCAAATTTTCGCTACGCAATTTCACGACGCTCCGGCAGAGCAGATATCGCGTATCTTGTGCGGTCTTACTTGAAAACAGCGTCTCGGCCTTAAAATTTTTGAAATTTTACGGCGCAGCTTTTCGGCGGCTTAATGTTTCGTAAAACAGCGCGCCGTACGGCGAACGCGGCTTTTAAATACGCAGCGGTACGGCTCGCAGTTTTGAAAAGCTGATCGGCTGCGGTCTAGGATCGGTTTTAAATTTTATCGCGCAAATCGCGCTTAAATTTACAGCCAAAGTTTGGCGGCTATGAAATTTAACGGGGCGCTCGGTTAAAAGAGCAGGGCGATAAAATTAAACTCAAAAGCAAGCGCCAGGAAGAATAAACAGGGCGCTACGAGCGATAAATTAAAACGAATGAAACTAAATTTGAAAGGGTTACTTTGAAAAATATAATTTTTGCGCTTGCGCTTTGTATGTTTGTCGCGGCGCTCGGCGGTTGCGCGAGCGGTGAGCCGCAAAATTTAGAGATTTTAAAGGGCGATGAAAAGGAGCGAGCCTGCGCTCAGACTTACGAACGCATCAGATCGCTTGAAGCGGAGCTTTTGGCGGTGCAAAATCCCTACGCCAACCCGAGCGTCGCCAACGATTATATTTCTAAATCGGACGAGCTTGAGCGGACGGTGCGAGATTACAATAAAATTTGCGCAAAATAGGCATGAGTCCGAATAAATTTAACTCCGTTTAGCAGCCGTAGATCTTTAAATTTAGCCGCAAGTCTTTAAATTTAAAAGACAAACCGACCGCTAAATTTAAAAACACCATCTTTTTTAAAATCATCTAAGACGCTTCCGCGAGTTAAAATTTGGTCGCTTTAATTTTTTAAATTTAGCCGCGCAAAACCTCAAATTTGAAAGGCCGCGCGAGCCGATTTTTTCTGTTTTTAAGCGCTATTTTTGTAAAATTATTTTTCGAAATAGGTCTTTTGGCGTAACGCAAAGCGGCTAAATTTTCTGTTTCAATTAACTGCGCAATTCATAATCGCGGATCAAATTCGGCGAATTATTTTGCAAGATAAGAAGGGGTGGATGGAATTTGAATTTGTTATAGAGCTATTTCTTGCGATCACCGCGCTCGCGATAGTGCTAAATATCGTTTTTAAAATTTTTGAAATTCCAACCATCATCGGCTACATAGTCGCGGGTATTTGCTTCTCGCAAATTTACATCCTTAGTAGCGTCGAAAACGCCCATATGTCCGAGCTTGCCGAGTTTGGCATAGTATTTTTGATGTTTACCATCGGGCTTGAGTTCAGCTTCCGCCACCTTATGAGCATGAAAAAGGACGTGTTTTTTAACGGCACGCTGCAGATGCTTGGCACCGCCATCATCCTCGTGCTCATCATCGAGCAAGCCTTCGGCGCAAATATCAAAACCGTGGCGATCATAGGGCTCGCGCTCGCGCTTAGCTCGACGGCAATCGTGCTAAAGACGCTAAACGAAACGGGCGAGATCAACCAAAACTACGGCCGCAAGGCGCTTGGAATTCTGCTTTTTCAAGACCTCGCCGTTATTCCTATTTTGCTGATGATCGATATCTTCGGCTCGACTGACAGCACCCCGGTGAATTATCTCATTTTAAAAACCGTCATAAGCGCCGCAATAGTCGTAGTTACGCTTTTTTTGATAGGCAAATTTGCCTTCAACCGCCTGCTTACTTATGTAATAAGGACGAATTCTAAAGAAATTTTTATCGCGACCATCCTTTTTACCGTCGTGGGGGCTAGCTTTTTGGCGCACGTTTTCGGCTTTTCATACACCTTGGGCGCGTTCATCGCAGGTATGCTTATCGCAGAGACCGAATACAAACACGAGATAGAGGCTGATCTCACGCCGTTTCGCGATATACTGCTCGGACTTTTTTTTATCACGATCGGAATGCAGATAAATTTCGAAGTCATCCTATCGCACTATGGGCTTATTTTGCTCGCTATTATAATAATAATGGCGCTGAAAACCGGGGTGATTTATGCGATCTTATTTATTGCCACCAATAAGAGAGTGGCGCTAAAAGCCGCGCTGTCGCTGTGTCAGATAGGCGAGTTTGCGCTGGCTATATTTTCGCTACTTATGAACCGAAATATGATAAGCAGAGAAAACGGGCAAATTCTAATCACCGTGGTGGTCGCGACGATGATTTTGACCCCTTTTATCCTTAAAAATTTAAATAAAATCGCCAACCGCTTTGAATCCAAGGTCGAAAAGCTCGAGGACGAGACGCACAAGATCCAGATTCCGCCGATGAAAAACCATATCATCGTCGCGGGCTACGGCAGGATAGGGCAGGAGATCGTGCTGCGCCTAAAAGATCAGGGGTTGCTTTACGTAGTCGCCGAGAGTGATTTGGAGCTCGTGGATCTGGGTAAATCGCGCGGCGAGAATATATATTTCATCAATATGATGCAAAAAACCGCGATCAAGGAGCTTTACGCACAGGACGCCTCCGTCATCATCCTCACGATCGCAAATCAACAGCGCCTAGAGATCGTAGCGGGGCTGCTAAATTCTTTAGATTTGAAAGCAAGCATCATAGTGATGCATACCGGCGCGGATACGACAAGCGAGCTGCAGGACGAATACGGCGAGAATTTTATATTCGTAAAGAAGGAGAGGGTGGTAGCAAACGCGCTGCTACAAGAGGCGCTGAAATGCAAACTGACGCAGTAGCTTTCGGCGAGTTCGGAGTTAAATTTAAAGCGGTTTGGTAACGACCGGAAAATTTTATCCCTGTCTTTTATCTCGCATCTTTCTTGTCTTTGTTTCTTTTATCGGAATGCCCCGTTTGGGGATAAATTTAAAGTCGGTATGATTTTGGTGCCGTCTGCCGGCGGACTTGATTCTATTTAGAGTTCTAAATTTAAAACATCTCCGTTGCGGCTGAAAGATTTTATTCGCTCTTCCATTTAGAGCTAAATTTAAAGTACTTGCGACCCGCGTAAGCAGGAGCTATATTTACGACGACGAGCTTAAAGCATTCGTTGTTTTTGTGCTTTATCGGTTTTTATTTGCGAGCTGCGGTCGAGTCGCTGTTGAAAGTTACAAGATGGGATTTGCTGGATTGCAGGGTTTTTGCGCGGAATAGAGGTTTAAATTTGGATAAA
>CALHQN010000350.1 GCA_938036585.1 uncultured Campylobacter sp. | reverse complement strand
GATAAGAAAAACAGGAAGCTTGTAATTACAGAGTCCGATATAGCCGATGTAGTTGCATTATGGACAAAGATTCCTGTAAAGAAGATTACCGAAAATGACTCTCAAAGACTGAATAATCTTGAAAAGGTATTACATGAGAGAGTTGTAGGGCAGGAAGAGGCTGTAAATGCCGTTGCAAGAGCTATAAGAAGAGGTAGAGTCGGACTTAAAGATCCTAAAAGACCTATCGGCTCATTCTTATTCTTGGGACCTACAGGTGTAGGTAAGACCGAACTTTCAAAGGCACTTGCCTATAGTATGTTCGGCTCTGAAAATGCTCTTATTCGTGTTGATATGAGCGAATATATGGAAGCTCACAGCGTCTCGAGGCTCATCGGCGCGCCTCCCGGATACGTGGGCTTTGAAAACGGCGGAATTCTAACGAACAACATCAAAAAGCATCCTTATAGCGTCATTTTGTTCGACGAGATCGAAAAGGCGCACCCTAGCATGACCAATATCTTTTTGGGGCTTTTTGATAACGCGAGCCTGACCGATAACAACGGCGTTACGACCGATTTTAAAAACACGATCGTGATAATGAGCTCAAATTTAGGCACGAAAGAGGCGCCGCAGGTGGGATTTACGAAGGACGAGAGCTACAAGATCGATAATGCGATCAAGAGCTTTTTTGCGCCCGAGTTTCGAAACCGCATCGACAAGATCATAAATTTCAACCGCCTAAGCACCGAAATTTTAGAAAAGATCGTGGATAAAACGATCCGCGAGCTTGAAGCGGGGCTGAAAAACGTAAAATTTAGCCTAAGCAAAGCGGCGAAAGATTTCATCATCACGCGCGGCTACTCCGATGAGTTCGGCGCGCGAAACCTAAAGCGCGAGATCGGCACGCAGATCAGCGACCGTATAAGCGAGGAGCTACTTTTCGGCGCGCTGCAAAATGGCGGCACGGTTGAGATCGACAGCGATGGCGCGGAGCTTGAGTTTAAATTTTTTGCCGCAAGCAAAGCCTTGCAGCTAAGCGGCGCAAAGAGTGCGGCAGAGGAAGCGGGCGGCGAGAGCGCAAACAATAAGGCCTTAAGCGAAAGCTGCGGTGGCGAATCGGGCACGAAAGCGGCCGTTTCGGAAGCAAAGAATGAGAAATCATTTTAGAAATTTTAAAATTTCGTCCGCGCAAGCCGAATCAGACGCGGGCGCAAAATTTAACATAAAATTTCACGCAGAATTTTTTGCTAGGCGGAGTAGGGGGTACGGCGCAGAATTTGACTGCCCTTGCTCTATGCTATGTGCTGCGACAAAAGGCGAGAACAAAGCGAGCGGAAGAGAATTCGATCCGCGATTGACTACATCTGGCGCGAAATTTTGCGCGCGGCGAAGTGGCGAGCGCGGAGAAAATTTCATCGCGGAATTTTGCACGCAGCAGCTAAAATTAGGGCTTTTGCACTCTATCGCAAAATTTAATCGTGGATCTGAATTTGGCGAGAGGCTGGCTAAAACAAGCGAGCTTTGCCCGAATGAGTTTAAATTTAACGAGCAGATTTGCGCGGCTAAGTCGCAACGAAATGGATTCCGCCGCGTAGTGCAAGCTCATAAATTTAAAGAATTTCAGGTAACGCAGGTGTGTAAATTTACAGAATTCCGCGTAGCTCAAGCGGGCAAATTTACAGAATTCCACGAGAGCAAAGCGCTTGAGTTTAAAAAATTTAGCCCACAAAGCGTTCGGGGCGTACAAAATGTACAAAGCGCGCTGGGTGTTCAGAGCTTGCAAACTGCTCAAAGCGCGCGGCACATCTCGCAGCACGGAGAAAATTTAACTGCGAAATTTCGCGATAAAATTTATGCGAAAGCGCAACCGAGCGCTAAATTTAGCGCGGGATTTTATGCGGGCAAAAATGTAGAGCTCGCCGCGAAATTTCATAAAGCGGTCGCCGCGGAGCCGCGATGAGAAAGTTTTACGACTTCCCCGATCCGCTATACGCGCCCGCTTTCGCGCCTCTTGCAAGCGGCGGCGATCTTAGCGAGGATTGCTTGCTTAGCGCATACGGCGCGGGGATCTTTCCGTGGTTTAGCGAGGATGAGCCCATTTTATGGTGGTCGCCTGATCCACGCGCGGTGCTCGATCCGCGCGAAGTGCGCGTGCAAAAATCGATAAAGCCCTATCTGAAGCGATATGAGATAAAATTTGACGCCGATTTTAGAGGCTTTATAAATTTGTGCAAAAGCGTGCGCGAGCGCGAAAAACAGGGCACTTGGATCAGCGAGCAGATTGCGGAGGCGTATTCGCGCCTGGCGGATGCGGGCATCGCCCACAGCGTCGAGGCGTACGAGGACGGCGAGCTCGCAGGCGGGCTATACGGGCTCATTTTTGGCCGCGTGTTTTGCGGCGAGAGTATGCTGAGCCTAAAGAGCAACGCTTCGAAAGTCGCGCTGATTAGGCTTTGCGAGGTGCTTGCTAAATTTCATTTCCTGATCGATTGTCAGATTATGAACGATCATCTGAAATTTATGGGCGTAAAGGAGATGGCGCGCGAGGAATTCCTTGCTTTATTCGCCGATCTTAGCGCGCAAGATAGCGGCTTTGAGCGCTTTGCGGATCTTAAAATTCCGCGCGGTGTTTAGCTTTGAGCCGGACATTGAAACGAAATCGCGCGGGAAGCATGCGCGCTAAATTTAAAATTTTAAAGAAACAGTAGATGGTAGTAAGAGACAAAAGCTCCTCGGTCGGTATGATCATCGTGATGTTTATATTCATGCCGGCGGCGCTTTTCGTATTTTTGGCGATTTTATATTTTTGGGGCAGCACCGATCGCAAGCTGCCGCGTCTGGACGTCAATGAAACCAACAGCGCGATCCGCGGCGCGGTGATCGCAAAGGACAACTACGTCGCGGCAAATTCCGTCAAGCTCTATAAAGTTAGCGTCGATGCGCGCAGTATCGACAAAAACAAGCTCGATCTTTTCGTGCGGCTATACTGCATCTACACGGGCGATAGCGAAAAGCGCGTCAAAAAGGCGATCGAAAACTCAGGCGGCACGACCGTGCTATCGTATAAGATCGACGCCAAGACCGCGGTGCATCTAAAAGAGCTTGCGTATAAGCTAAATTTAAAAAAGGTCTTCGTTAGCTTCATAGGCGCAAACGGCAGGCTAAATCCGCCTATCCGCATGAGCGTAACCGAAAGCGGCGAGAAGCGCAGCTACAACGTCGCAGACTCGCTCACCCCGCTGATCGGGTATATCAATAAAAAAGAGGTCGGCGGCATCACTAAAGTAAGCGGCATCAAAGGGGTCGAGAAGTACTACGAGTATTATCTCTCGCCCGTTAGAGACGAGTTTATCATTGGCCCGCGCGACATCGGCGGCAACATCATCCTAGAGCGCAGCAGCAAAAAAACGGGCAGGATCGACGGCTATAATCTCCGTCTGAGCGTGCCTTTGGCATTTCAAAGACAGCTTGAGCGGCTGATCGACGAGAGCAGCGACAGATACGACGCGCGCGAGGTCGTGGTGGGGATCATGAACTCCAAAACGGGTAAAATTCTAGCCCTTGCGACCAACGCCCGCTACGATCCTTCAAATATCACGAAAAACGATCTTAAGAATTTAAATTTTACCGCGAGCGAATACGCTTACGAGGTGGGCTCCATTATGAAGCCGATAATTTTCGCGATCGCCTACGACGCCAAAGCCGTAAAGCCCGGCGAGATGATCAACACCTACAACGGCAGCTACAAGCTCGGCTCGCGCATCATCCACGATACGCACCCCGCAAAGCAGATGAGCGGCGAGGATATCATCGCGCAGAGCTCAAATATCGGAATGATTAAAATTTCGGAACGGCTGGAGGGGCAGATCATCTACGACGGGCTGATGAACTTCGGTATGTCGCAAAAAACGGGCATCGATCTGCCGTATGAGCAGAGCGGAAATATACCTAGCGTCAAAAGCCTGAACAATAAAATTTATAAAGCCACGATCAGCTACGGCTACGGCGCGCAGATGACCTTCCTTCAGATGCTTAACGCCTACACCGTCTTTAACAACGGCGGCGTGATGATCAGTCCGCGCATAGTGGAAAATCTCGAAAATAACAGCAAAATTTACACCGTCAACGAAAGCGAAACCCGCCAAGTCGTCTCCAAAAATACCGCCGACGTAATCAAAGGAATTTTAATTAAAACGGTCGAGAGCGGCACGGGGCGCAAGGGGCGGGTAGCGGGGCTGCAAATCGGCGGCAAGACGGGAACCGCGCGTATCGCCAAGGGGGGCGGCTACTCGAGCGCCTATAACAGCTCGTTTTTCGGCTTTGTCAACGACGCGGAGAGCAGCTACACGATCGGCGTTTTGGTGCGCGAACCCAAAAAGGGCAGCTACTACGCCGCTCAAAATGCGCTTCCGATCTTTCGCCGCACGGTGGAAATGATGGTAAAAGAGGGCTATCTTAAGCCCGCAGCCGACGCAAACGCCACGCAAAAGGTCGAGATCAAGGATGAAGCGGTTGAAATTAAAGATTAAATTTGCTAAATTTCGCGAGGTTTTTTAAAATTTTGCGGCGACGAAAATTCGCGAAATTCGGCGCGGCTTTTGAAATTTTAAGGCGTTTAAATTTTACGGCGCGGAATTTTGGCGGCATAGAATTTAGCGGCGCAAAATTTTAACGGCACGGCGATGGAATTTTATCGCGACGCGGGATTTTGTGCTGTGTCGCTCGCTGCGCTAAGGTGGTGGAGTTTTATCGCAATACAGAATTTCGGCGCGGCGTAAAATTCCGTATCAAGACAAAATTTTAAATTTGCCGCCGTGCAAATAAGCGCAAGTAAAACGGCGAGCGAGCCTGCAATGTTAAATTTTAAGACGCGCAATGTATCTGCGCAGCCCTGAAATTTAGCGAGTTTGAGAGCGAAATTTAACGATGAAATTTAACGCAAAGAAAAGAGGAAAATATGAAAGCAAATGAGGGAAAAATGAAAATAGCGATAATCGGGCTTGGCTACGTTGGGCTTCCTTTGGCGGCGGCGTTTGCGGCAAAACACGAGGTCGTGGGCTTTGACGTCTCGCAAGAGCGCATAGAGGAGCTGCGCGGCGGGCACGATCGCACGCTGGAGCTTAGCGACGAGGAGCTTGCCGCAGCGATTCAAAACGGGCTTAAATTTAGCGCAAAGCTAGATGATATGAGGCAGAGTAATTTTTACATCGTGTGCGTGCCCACTCCCGTAGATAGGCTAAATCGCCCCGATCTCACGCCGCTAATCAAGGCCAGCGAAAGCGTCGGGGCCGTGCTTAAAAAGGGCGACATCGTCGTGTATGAAAGCACCGTCTATCCGGGCGCTACGGAGGAGGACTGCGTGCCGGTGTTGCAGCGCGTAAGCGGGCTAAAATTTAACCGCGATTTTTTCTGTGGATATTCGCCCGAGCGTATCAATCCGGGCGATAAAGTTCACACCGTCACGAAGATCAAAAAGATCGTCTCGGCAAGCACCCCCGAGGCTCTGGACGTCGTAGATAGCGTCTATCTTAGCATCCTGCAAAACGGCACCTTTCGCGCTAGCAGCATAAAGGTCGCCGAGGCCGCGAAGGTGATCGAAAACACTCAGCGCGACATCAATATCGGCTTTATCAACGAGCTTGCGATCCTGTTCGGCAAGCTCGGTATCAACACCAACGACGTCATCGACGCGGCGGCTACGAAGTGGAATTTCTTAAGCTTCCGTCCAGGGCTCGTGGGCGGACACTGCATCGGCATCGATCCGTATTATCTGGCGCAGAAGGCGACCGAGGTGGGCTATCACCCGGAAATCATCCTATCAAGCCGCCGTATCAACGATAATATGGGAAGCTACGTCGCTACGGAGGTCGTTAAGATGATGATAAAATACGACGAAAAGGTAAAGGGCGCGAAGGTCTTGATCTTGGGGCTGACGTTTAAAGAAAACTGCCCCGACACCCGTAATACGCGCGTCGTGGATATGATAAACGAGCTTAAAAATTTCGGCTGCGAAGTAAGCGTCTATGATCCTTGGGCGAGCGCCACCGACGCCAAGAGATACTACGACATCGATCTGCTGCAAAAGCCCGACTTGCGCAAATTTGACTGCGTCGTAATCGCCGTAGCGCATAAGCAATTTTTTGAGCTTGATTACGCAGGCTCGCTGGTTTACGACGTGAAAAACGTCTATAAAGGCGCGCAAGGAAAGCTCTGAAATTTAACTCGGGGTTTAAATTTAGGCTTCTAAATCGGCGGCTTAGCGGGGATAAGGATGAACGAAGCAAGGCTCGAAGAGCTAAAGAAAATTATAAATGAGCGGCGTCAAAATTTAGAGCAAGGATCGCAAGAGAATTCTGACGCTCAAAATTTTGATACTTCAAATTCAAATGCTTCAAAATCCGATACCTCAAATTTAAATGCAGAAGGCAATCTAAAATTTCAAAATTCAAATTCCGATGATGCCGCTTCTAATAAGAATTCTAGAACTGGGGCTAGGGATTACGATAAAGATCCGATTGTTATAAAAAATTACAACATTATGCACTTGCTGTTTTATATCATCATAGCAATCATTATTCCGTCTATTTTCATAAAAATTTTGTATAACAAAGGTTTGATAGATTTATATTATGGCGGTAGAACATATTTGCTATATAATCAAAATTCAACTTTTATTTTAAGTGTTTTATTTTTGTGCCTGTTCGCCTTGTATTGCTATTTTGCAAAAGAAAATGATATTATTATCAACAATTCGCACATAACATATTTTAAAAACATATCAAGCGGGT
>CALHQN010000349.1 GCA_938036585.1 uncultured Campylobacter sp. | reverse complement strand
GCTAGATTTGCCGTTCGTTTTACTTACTAAAAAGTGTGACGCAGCCTTGGAGCTAAGCTGCGGCTGGTGCGAGATCGCAAAAATTTGATAAAATTTTGAAATTTTCACTAGCACGTTTGCGATACTCATCGCCTCCTTGCCGCTTAAATTTGAATCGATCTCATCTAGGATCAAAATTCCGCCGCCTTTGTTCGTAAGATCCAAGCTTGCGGCAATAAATGCGAGCCTTAGACGGTTTGTCTCACCCGAGCTAAGGCTTTTAAAATCGGTTTTATCGATGCTCGTGCCGATCTCATCACGTCCGTGCTCGTTTAGCTCCGCTTCTTTAAATTCGAGCCTCACGCCGTTCATATAAAGCTCGCTAAGATAGGAATTTATGAGCTTCTCAAGCGGCTCTTTTTCGCTCTTTCTGGCCGTGCTGATCGCGCTCGCAAGCTCGTTCGTGCGGTTTTTTAAAATTTCAAACTCGCTTTGCAGCTTTGATTTTTCAAAGCCGATCTGCTCATAATGCGCAAGCTCTTTCTTACGCGCTTCAAGCGTAGCTAACGCCTCCCCTGCGCTTCCGTAGCGCCTATTTAGCGCGCTAAGAGCCTCGATACGATCTAAAATTTGCTCTATGTCGATGTTTTCCAGCTCATCTAAATTTAGGCTCTCGCGCTTTAGTCGCAGCTCGTTCATCGCTTCTTCGAAAAAATCGCTCTCAAAGCCGCTAAGCTTCAGCGCTTCGGTCGCGCTGCGCTCGAAAGCAAAAATTTGCTCCGCCTGCGCCCAAAGCTCCTCGATCTTATCTTTTTTGCTGAGTTTCTTTTTGATCTGCAAAAGCTCGTCGTATTCGCCGATTTTAGGCGATACGCGCTCGATTTTTTCAATCTCGAAGCGAGCGAATTCCTTCAGCTCCTCGATCTTGCGCTCCTGCTCCAAAATCTGCGCGAGCTCTTTTTGCACGGCGATAAATTGCTCGAAAGCCTCTTTAAATTTAGCCAAATTTTGCCCGTGCGAGCTGCTTTTTTTGCAGGCGCACGCATCAAGTAGCGCGAGTAAATTCGCGCTATTTATCTCGCCGCTGTCTTTGGAGCCTAGAAATTTTACGTAGCCGCCGATAATTAAATTTAGATTTTTTTTCGAGACCGCTTGTGAGTTGATGAAATATCGCACGGAGCGATCTTTTACGAGCCTGAAGTTATTCGGCGTCTCGTTTTGCAGGCCAAACTCGTCCATTTGAAATTCACTGTTCACATCGGCTTCGATGAGCCCCGCGTCGCTGTCTTTTAGCGCAAAGACCGCCAAAATCGCATTCATCAGCACCGATTTGCCCGCGCCGCTGCTGCCCGTAAATACATTGAGCCCCGCGCCGAAGCGCAGATTTACTTCGCCGAAGCTTAGATTGTTTTTGATATAGACCCGCTCTAGCATCCGCCGTGCCCCCATCTGAGTTTGGCCTTTAAAACATCGAAATAATCGTAGCTCTTGCGTTTTATTAAATTTGCTTTGGCGTGTGAAATTTTAGCGCTCACGCTGCTAAGCTCCGCCATATCAAAAACGTCTTGTCCGTCGATGACGACGCTAACTTCGGAGCTTCCGGCGTTTTTGAAGCTTACGAGATACTCTTTGGGAAGGATCAAAGGCCGCTGCGTCAGGCTGTGCGAGCAGATCGGCGTGACGCAAAACACGTCGCACAGAGGATATACGATCGGGCCGTTCGCGCTCATATTGTACGCGGTCGAGCCCACGGCGGAGCTTACGATCACGCCGTCGCCGTAGTAGGTGTTGAAATATTTTCTGTTTAAAAAGGCGTCGATCTCCGCCATCGAAGAGATATGGCTGCGGGTGATTACGACGTCGTTAAATGCGGTCTTGCGGACGATCTTGCCGCTGCCGTTTTCCAGTATCACTTCAAGCAAAAACGGGCGCTCGATCTCGTATTCGCCGCGCAAAAATTCCTTTAAAAATTTTGCAAATTCGCTCGGCTGCACGTCCGTTAAAAAGCCCAAAGTGCCCGCGTTGATACCCAAAATAAAGGCGTTTTTATCGCTTAGCAGCCTCGCAAACCCGATAAGCGTGCCGTCGCCGCCGAGACTGATTAAAAAATTGGTCTTTTTTAAAATTTCTGCAAGCATATGCGGCTTAAAACCGAAAAACTCGGCGCTATCTTGCTGCATCAAAGGCTCGATGCTTTGCGCTTTTAAAATTTCACAAATTTGCTCCGCGACGGGGCGAATCTCATCCGATTTTTTGGCTATCAGCCCTGCAAATTTTAAATTTTCGTGGATTTTGTTTTTGCTTTCCATTTTTCTACTTTCGGGCGCTATTTTATAAAAAATTAGCTTTGTAAAAGCAAAATTTAACTATACTTGCGTTTTACAAATAATTTTAAAGGAGTAAATTTGCGAAGTCATTATTGCACCGATTTGAGTAAAAACGATATCGGCAAAAGTGTAACCGTGTGCGGCTGGGTAAATTCTTACCGCGACCACGGCGGCGTTATTTTCATAGATCTGCGCGACCGAAGCGGCTTGCTTCAGCTCGTGTGCGATCCCAAAGATAGCAAAAAAGCGTATGAAATTGCAAACGAAGTACGAAACGAATTTGTCCTAAAAGCCGTCGGCAAGATCCGAGCTCGCGGCGAGGGGCTGGAAAATCCAAATTTAAAAACCGGCGACATCGAAGTCGTAGTAGAGGATCTGCAGATCGAAAATCCAAGCAAGCCGCTTCCTTTCGTAATCGGCGATAAAAGCGTCAATGAAGAAACGAAGCTGAAATACCGCTTTTTGGATCTGCGCGCCGACGGAAGCTTCGATAAATTTAAGATGCGTTCCAAGGCTGCGATCGCCGCGCGAAACGCGCTCGATAGGCTGGGCTTTGTGGAGGTCGAAACGCCGATCTTAACGCGCGCGACGCCTGAGGGCGCTAGGGATTATCTGGTGCCTAGCCGCGTCTATCCGGGCAGCTTCTACGCGCTTCCGCAAAGTCCGCAGCTTTTCAAGCAGCTTTTGATGTGCTCCGGCTTTGATAAATACTTCCAGATCGCGCGCTGTTTCCGCGACGAAGACTTGCGCGCCGACCGCCAGCCGGAATTTACGCAGATCGATATCGAGATGAGCTTCAATACCCAATACGACGTAATGAGCGTAGCCGAGGAGGTTTTAAAGGACATTTTCAAATCCTGCGGTCGCGAGATCGTCACTCCTTTTAGACATATGGAGTATAAAGACGCGATGGAGCTTTACGGCAGCGACAAACCCGATCTGCGCTATGATATGCCTTTCATCGACGTAGCCGATATTTTTGAAAAATCGAGTAATGAAATTTTTTCAAATTTAGCCAAAGACCGCAAAGCCAACCGCGTAAAAGCGCTCAAAGTCGAGGGCGGCGATCTGAAATTTAGCAAGCGGCAGATGCAAGGTTTTGAGGAATACGTGAAAAAATTCGGCGCGCAGGGACTTGCGTTTATCCAAGTAAAAGAGGACGGACTAAAGGGGCCGCTGGTAAAATTCTTTGAAAAAAGCGAGCTGGACGAACTCATCAAGCGCTGTGAGCTTAAAGTCGGCGACGTCGTATTTTTCGGCGCGGGCAAAAAGAAAATCGTGCTTGATTATATGGGCAGATTTAGAATTTTCCTTGCAAACGAGCTTGGCCTGATCGATCCGAACAGGCTTGAGTTTTTGTGGGTCGTAAATTTCCCGATGTTTGAGCAAAACGACGACGGCAGCTACTCCGCGATGCACCATCCTTTCACTATGCCGAACAACCCCGACGAGCCCGATCTGGAGGATATTACCTCGATTGCCTACGACGTCGTGTTAAACGGCATCGAGCTTGGCGGCGGCAGTATCAGGATACATAAAGCGGACATTCAAGAAAAGGTCTTTAGGCTGCTTAAGATCGAGCCTGCAGAGCAGAGGGAGAAATTCGGCTTCCTGCTCGATGCGCTAAGCTTCGGTGCGCCTCCGCACGGAGGTATCGCGATCGGCTTTGATAGGCTGATGATGCTCGTTACCGGCTCAAGCAGTATCCGCGAGGTCATCGCGTTTCCTAAAACGCAGCGCGCGCAGTGTCCGCTCACCAAAGCCCCTAGCGTCGTGACCGACGAGCAGCTTCGCGAGCTTGGGCTTAGGCTTCAGAAAAAGGAGCAGAAATGAAAAGCCTTTTTTTAATCATCGGCGCTCCGGGCAGCGGCAAAACGACCGATGCGAGCATGATCGCTCGGATGAATCAAAGCATCGAGCACTACTCCACCGGCGATCTGCTGCGCGCCGAGGTAGCAAGCGGCAGCGCTCTTGGTAGGCAGATAGATAGCTTCATCTCAGGCGGAAATTTAGTCCCGCTCGACGTCGTCGTAAACGTCATAATCGGTGCGATTAAGAGCTCGCCGAAGGATCTTATCATCATCGACGGCTATCCAAGAAGCGTCGAGCAGATGAGCAAGCTAGACGAGGTACTGCAAGGCGACGAAGACGTAGCCCTTAGCGCCGTCATCGAGGTGTGCGTCAGCGAAGAGGTCGCCGAGCAGCGCGTTTTGGGGCGCGCTCGCGGGGCGGATGATAACGCGGAGGTCTTTAAAAACAGGATGCGCGTATTTTCGGAGCCGATCGAGGATATTCGTAAATTTTACGGCGATGCGGGCATCTTTCATATCGTAAACGGCGAGCGCACGGTCGAGGAGATCGTAGCCGATATCAATGCGATAATCGCCGAGGAGATCGAAAAGCTGGGCTAGCGCGCTTTGGCGGCAGCTTAAATTTAGACGCGCTTTTCGGTACGAGCGCGCCTTTAAATTTATAGCTTGCCGTTGCGCGAGATAGTCAAAATTTAAGCGTAAATTTAAGCAGCTCGCCGTGTAAATTTAATGCGAGCGTCAAATGAAGCGGTCTTTTAAATTTAATGAAATTCCGAATCTGTTTGCGAACGCAGAGATTAAAATTTAAGGATGGATATGGTTAGAAAATTTTTAATTAGTATGGCTTTGTGTGCAGCTGCATTCGGCGCGGGCGGCTTTGTGCCAAGCGGCTCCGCGGCGCAAACTCAACCGTCAAGCGTCAAAGAAGCGCTTAAATTAAGAGATGATTCTTTTGTCGCGATCGACGGCAGGATAAAATCTCAACTCAGACATGAACATTATAGATTTGTGGATCAAAACGGCGATAGCATCGAGGTTGAGATCGATGACGACGTTTGGCGCGGCGTAAGCGTGGATGAAAATACGCTCGTGCGAATTAGCGGCGAGATCGATAAAGATTTTATCAAAACGACGATAGACGTGAAAAATATCAAAATTTTAAATTCTAAATAAAGGAAAACTATGGATCTTTCAAAGATAAAAGTGGGCTCAAACCCCGATAAAATCAACGCAGTAATCGAGATCCCTTACGGCTCGAATATCAAATACGAGATAGACAAGGCAAGCGGTGCGCTCTGCGTAGATCGCGTGCTCTACGGCGCGATGTTTTATCCCGCAAACTACGGCTTCGTGCCGAACACCCTAGCCGACGACGGCGATCCTGCGGATGTTTTGGTGCTAAACGAATACCCGCTTGCCGCAGGCAGCGTGATCCCGTGCCGCCTAATCGGCGTTTTGATGATGGAGGACGAAAGCGGAATGGACGAGAAGCTGCTTGCCGTGCCGGTTAGCAAGATCGATCCGCGATATGACGGCATCAAAGGGGTCTCCGATCTGCCTAAAGCGACGCTGGACAAAATTAAAAATTTCTTCGAAACCTACAAGCTTTTAGAGCCGAATAAATGGGTCAAAGTAAAGGATTTCGCAAGCGCCGCGGAAGCGGAGAAAATTCTAGATAAAGCGATTAAGGCTTATAAATAATCCCTTTTTGTGCGCTCGGCGCGAAAATTTAATCAAAATTTGACCGATCCGCTCGGTCAAATTTATCGTTAAATTTTAATTCTACAAATTTTCAAAATCTT
>CALHQN010000348.1 GCA_938036585.1 uncultured Campylobacter sp. | reverse complement strand
AAAACAGCTAAACAAACTTCAGGCGGACGCTCATGCGTTCTTTGTCGCATTCCACGATTATCACTGGAATGTTAAGGGCCTACAATTCGCGCAGGTTCACGCTTACACCGAGGAGGCCTACGACGAGATGGCCGAGCTTTTCGACGATATGGCTGAGCGCGCGCTAATGATCGGCGGCAAAGCGGTAACTAAGACTAAGGATCTCATCGAGCTTTCAAAAGACGCGCCGATCAGCGTAAAGGACAGCTACGGCGTAACCGAAGTACTTGAGAACGTCAAAAAAGCCTACGAGTATTTGGTAAAAGAGTTTAAAAAGCTTCAAGAGGTAGCCGAAGCGGAGGGTGACGATACGACTTCAAACATCGCCCAGGATCATTATGGCGAATATGAAAAACGCCTATGGATGCTTGCTTCGATGCTTTCAAAATAGTCTAATCTCGGCTGCGGAGCTTTTTCGCAGCCGAGTCTAAATTTTAATCCTTTCAAAATTTATGGAGATGCATATCTCCAATCTGTATTATAAAATTCCAAAATTATCATTGTCATTTAAAATTAGCTACTAAAAATATCCAGTAAAATTCCAAGCTCAAAGACGAAATATAAATGCAATTTCGGCTAAACTAAATTTTATATGCTATGAGTACATCAATCGTATTGTGGCGTGTGTAAGGCGCGCCAAATTTAGGTAGTGCAGAAAAACACCGCTTTTTATGCTAAAATAACTGCGCTATATCGGTAAAAATGTCCAGCCATAAATTTGCTGGCGTTGCAAAAAAACTATACTTTAGGAGTTAAAGTTGAGTAAATATATTTTACACCGAATTTGCGCGGGTTGTGGTGCGACAACGGAGTTTGAGATTGCCGCTCGCGATATGGCGTTTGGTCAATTTGATGAAGCGGTTGTTAGAGCTAAGTGCGAGAAATGTGGCAGTTGCGAGTGCAAGAAAGTATGGGGTAGTAATATAGCCATTGACTCGGAGTTATTAAACGAGTGGGGACAAAATGCGGAGTTGAAATTTTGCTATAGTCAGGAGAGTGTAATTGTAAGCGATGGTAAGGAGCAATTAATGCAGTATGAAAATGATGAGGACGTAAATTTATGCGATTTCTGCGATTTTGAGCTGCTTTTGGCAAATTTAGAAAATGAAAATTTTTTACCGCAAAAGCGCGGTACCATCGCGTCCGCCCTTTGTACGGCGGCATATGATGAGAAAGATGACGCACGGCTAGAAAAGATGTATGAGCTTTTAACGGAGAACCGAGAAGCTATTGCGCGTTATAAGGAGTATATGTGGGACTTCATCATAGAGTACATTTTTCCTAAAATCGGGCTTGAAGCAGAATAGAATTTCGCAGTTTTTCTAGTGTTGGCAAAAAAATCTGCGCGTTATAAAATTTTGACGGATTAAATTTACTGGTTAAAATTTTAATATGTTCTAAAATTCTGCCCAGTAAGTCCTTGTGCTTGTAATTTTACGCAAGCAAAATTTTGTAATTTACGAACTAAAATCTATACTATCAAAATCCGCATAAAACCTTGCCTGATAAGAATTTTGCATTACAAACTTCGCCTTTTGCAGATTGCATACTTCTCCGGCTAATTTTACAAGCTGAAAATTCTTAGACGGTTAAAAATTATCCTTCGTGTTTCGGTCGCTTACGTGATCCCACGGTAGCTTCATTCCGCCGAGGATATGGAAGTGCAGATGCATCACTTCCTGCCCGCCGTTTTCGCCGCAGTTGCAAACGAGACGGTATCCGCTCTTATCGAGCCCCATCGCCGCGGCTACCTCTTGGATAAAGGCGCTCATCTTCGCCATCACTTCAGGAGGCGTTACTTGGAAGTTTTCGTAGCATTTTTTAGGGATCGCCAGGATATGGATCGGCGCTTTTGGGTTGATGTCGTGGAAGGCCAAAAATTCATCGTTTTCCAGCACTTTGTTGCACGGGATTTCGCCGTTTACGATCTTTTCGAAGACGTTCATTTTAGATCCTTTATGAGGTTGAAATTTAGCCGCGATTATAGCCAAAAAATCCAAACACGCAAATTTACCTAGCTTTTATCAAATTTTAACTACAATCGCGCCATTAATTTAACCACAAGGATAGAATTTGCAAGAGATTAAAGCAAAAATCGACGCCGCATCGAGCCTAAGCGAGCTGGAAGCCGTGCGCTTGGAGCTTTTCGGCAAAAAAGGCATCATAACGGCGCTTTTTTCCGAGCTCAAATCCGCAGTGCCCGAGCAGAAAAAAGAGCTTGCCGTAAGTGCGAATGAAAAGCGCGATTATTTCAGCGAGCTCATCGCCGCAAAAAGGGCGAGCTTGGAAGAGGCGGAGCAAAAAGAGGCGATGAAAAATGAAGCGAGCGACGTTACGCTTTTTAACGAAAACGTAAACTGCGGCGCGCTGCATCCGGTGATGGAGACGATGGATAAGATCATAGACTACTTCATCGCGCAAAATTTCAGCGTTGAAAGCGGCCCGCTCATCGAGGATGACTTCCATAATTTCGAGGCGCTAAATTTACCCAAA
This sequence comes from uncultured Campylobacter sp., assembly GCA_938036585.1. GTDB lineage: Bacteria > Campylobacterota > Campylobacteria > Campylobacterales > Campylobacteraceae > Campylobacter_B. The sequence continues at coordinate 8,704 of CALHQN010000348.1, read as the reverse complement.
TACCACCCGGCGCGCGATATGCAAGATACGTTTTATCTTGGCGACGGGCGGCTGCTACGCACGCACACCAGCGGCGTTCAGATCCGCACGATGGAGAAATTTAAAGCTCCGCCTGTGCGTATGATCGCCCCCGGCGCGGTCTTTCGCCGCGATATGGATCTAACTCACACGCCGATGTTTCATCAAGTGGAGGGTCTCGTAGTCGAGCAGGGCGAGAGGGTGAGCTTCGCAAATTTAAAATACGTTTTGGAGGAATTTTTGCGCTATATGTTCGGTAGCGTCCAGGTACGCTTCCGCCCGAGCTTCTTTCCGTTTACGGAGCCGAGTACGGAGGTCGATATCAGCTGTATTTTCTGCCACGGACATGGATGCCGCGTCTGTAAGCAGACGGGCTGGCTTGAGGTGCTAGGCAGCGGCGTGGTCGATCCTAACGTCTTTAAGGCGGTGGGCTGGAAAAACGTCAGCGGATACGCATTCGGGCTCGGCGTCGAGCGCTTCGCGATGCTGCTGCACGGCATACCCGATCTGCGCTCGCTATTTGAAGGCGATATTAGATTATTGGAGCAGTTTAAATGATAATAACGAGAAATTGGCTACAGGACTGGATCGACGTAAAAGAAATTTCAAGCGAGAAGCTGGCCGCCACGCTAAATTCCATCGGTCTTGAGATTGACGCGCACGATAAAATTTCACTTCCTAAAGGCGTCGTAGTAGGGCTCGTAAAAAGCAAACATCGCCACGAAAATTCCGATCATCTAAACGTCTGCGAGGTTGATGTCGGTAAGCAGAGCCTGCAGATCGTCTGCGGCGCGAAAAACGTCGAGGCGGGGCAATACGTCGCGGTTAGCCTGATCGGCACCGTGCTGCCGAGCGGTCTTGAGATAAAGCCCGCCAAACTTCGCGGAGTGGAGAGCTTCGGTATGATCTGCTCTGCGACCGAGCTTGGGCTTGCTAAGACGAATGACGGCATTATAGTGCTTGATAGTAGCATCGGCGAGCTCGTGCTCGGTAAGGAGCTGCGCGAGTATGAAATTTTTAACGACGACATTATCGAGATCGAGCTTACCGCTAATCGCGGCGACTGCCTTAGCATCTTAGGCATAGCGCGCGATCTGGGGGCTGCCTTGGATCTGCCGCTAAAAGTAAAGCAAGATTTTGAGGACGCCGACGGCTTGCCCGGCATCGGTAGAATTTTAAGCGTGCGCGCAAGCGACGAAGTAAGAGCTAAATTTGCATTTCGCGCCTTTGAGATCAAAAGCGCGCTGAAGCTAAATTTAAAGCAGACGCTGCGTCTTGCGAGCGCCGGGATACTGCAAGGATGCGCGGTGCAAAATTTCATCAATTATGCTACACACGCTACCGGCGTGCTGCTACGCGCTTATGATTTTGAAAAGATCGCCGCAGCGTCGGAAAAGCTCATGCTGGATATCAAGACTATGAAAAACGGCGAGTTCGGCGTTTACGCTGGGCAGAAGCTTCTAGGCGTAGCCGGGATCTGCCAAGATGCGCAGCTTAAAGCAAACGCAGCCAGCAAAACCGTGATCGTCGAGGCGAGCTATACGAGTCCGCTACTCATCGCTAAAGCGGTAAACGAAGACAAAAGTCTAAAGGGCGACGAGCACGTGTATCGCTCGAGTAGAGGCAGCGAGCCGAAGCTAAGAGCGGGGCTTGATCTGCTCTTTAGATTACTCGTAAAAAACAGCGCCGTTAGCTTATATGCGGGCACTCAAAGGGTCTCAAACGCTTTGGAGCCGCTTATCGTGGGCTTTAGCGAAAAAGAGATAAACTCAATGATCGGCGCGCAAATTCCGCGCGATAAGATCGTAAAAATTTTAAAAAGGCTGGGCTTTGATGTGGGCGTCGAAGCCGATCTCATCACCGCCAAGGTGCCGCCTTTCCGCCACGATATCGTAAATTCTCACGACGTGTGCGAGGAGATCGTGCGTATCGTAGGCATCGACAATATCGCCGCCGCGCCGCTAAGCTTCTACGAAAAAAACCGCCTAAACGATACCTACGTAAATTTACAAAACGGGCGCAAGCTGCGCAACAAAGCGGCTGCGGTAGGATTTTTCGAGTGCGTGCATTATGTATTTGACGACGGGAAAGCTCTGCAAAATTTAGGCTTTGCGCCGTGCAAGGTTAAAATTTTAAATCCGATAAATGGAGAGCTGGACGCGCTAAGACCGACGCTGATTAATCATCTGCTAGAATCTGCTGAGCGAAATTTAAAGAATTCTCGCAGAAGCGTCAAGCTTTTTGAGCTAGGAGAGGTCTTTGACGAAAGCGGTGCACAGAGCCTAAGGCTGGGCTTTATCGCTAGCGGACTAAAGGCGGAGCCCTCTATCGCGGCCGGCGCAAAACCCGCCGCAGTCGATTTTTTGTATTTTGCAAATTTAATCCAAAGCGTCATCGGTAAATTTAACGTCAGGCTTCCGAGCGAAAATTTGAAATTTTTAAGCGAATTCGAGCAAGCTCAGATCGAGCAGGGCGGCGAGATAGTGGGCTTTATCGGGCGCGTGGATTACGCCGTAGAAGCAGGGCGCGATCTGGATAAAAGCTATCTGTGCGAGATCGATTTTTCCAAACTTAAATTTGAAAATGTCGTAGCGGACGCTTATTCGAAGTTCCCTAGCGTATCGCGCGATCTAAGTATTTTGGTGCCGAGCGGAATGCGTTTCGAGCAGATCAAGCAGTGCATAGACTCCCTTAAAATCGAGGCACTAAAGGAATTTATCCCGAGCGATCTTTACGGCGACGAAAGCCTGGGCGATTCAAAGAGTCTGACGATCAGGCTTGTATTTCAAGACCTTCAAAAAACGCTCTGCGACGAGGAAGTGGCGGGCTTTACCGATAAAATTTTAGCCGCGCTTAGCAGCGAGCTAGGACTTGGACTGCGATGAGAATTTTTGCGCAAGCGGGCCCTTTGCGAGCGGAGATTTCAAACATCGCCGCGGATAAATCGATCTCGCACCGTGCGGCGATCTTTTCGCTGCTAGCGGAGGGGACGAGTAAAATTTCAAACTATCTAGCTGCCGAGGATACGCTAAATACGCTAAAAATAGTGGAGCTTTTGGGCGCTTGCGTGCAGCGCGACGCGGGCGAAATTTTAATCACTCCGCCGGAGGTTATCAAAGAGCCTAACGTTCCGCTTGATTGCGGCAACTCTGGCACCGCGATGCGGCTATTTATGGGCTTTTTGGCGGGACGCGAGGGCTTTTTCGTGCTGTGCGGCGATCGGTATCTAAGCGAGCGCCCGATGAGGCGCGTTGCGGATCCGCTTTGCAAAGTAGGCGCTAAAATTTACGGACGAGCAGGCGGCGAAAAGGCGCCGATTGCGGTGCTGGGGCAAAAGCTTGGGTATTTTGAATACGCGAGTAAGATTGCGTCCGCGCAGGTAAAGACCGCTCTAATTTTAGCGGCTCTGCGCGGCAGCGGGTGCAGGTTTAGCGAGCCCGAGCTTAGCCGCGATCACAGCGAGCGGATGCTAAAAGCGATGGGCGCGCAAATTTCACGAAACGGCCTTGCGATCGAAGTCGCGCCGCTTAGCTCGCCGCTTAAACCGCTTGAAATTTTTATCCCAAACGATCCCAGCTCGGCGTTTTTCTTTGCGGTCGCCGCAGCGATAACCCCGGGCTCGCGCATAGTGCTAAAAAATATGCTGTTAAACAAAACCCGCATAGAGGCGTATGAAATTTTAAAACGCATGGGCGCCGAGGTTAAATTTAATAAAACGAGCGAAATTTACGAGCAGATCGGCGATATAGAGGTTGCTTACGCGCCGCTTCACGCCGTGGAGGTTAGTGAAAATATCTCGTGGCTGATAGACGAAGCGCCGGCGCTTGCTATCGCTTTTGCTTGCGCGCAGGGAAGTAGCGTGCTTAAAAATGCCGCCGAGCTGCGCGTAAAGGAGTGCGACCGCATAAAGGTAACCTGCGAAGGGCTTCGCGCTTGCGGTATCAAGGCGCGTGAGCTACAGGACGGCTGGCAGATCGAAGGCGGCGAGGCAAACGCGGCGATCATTACGCCGTGCGGCGATCACCGCATCGCGATGAGCTTTGCGATTTTGGGCTTGAGATCGGGGATGATCATCGAAGATAGCGATTGTATCGCGACGTCGTTTCCGAACTTCGCCGCGATTTTAAGACAGATCGGAGCCGGCGTTGAAGATTGAGATGGCGAAAAGCTACGGCTTTTGCTTCGGCGTCAAGCGCGCGATCAAGATCGCAGAAAGCGCCGGCGAAGCCGCTACGATCGGCGAACTGATACATAACGCCGAAGAGATCAATAGGTTAAAGCAAAATTTCGGCGTCAAAACCCTGGAGGGCGTTAGCGAGATCAAGGGCGAGCAAAAGCTCATCATCCGTACCCACGGCATCCAAAAGGACGATCTGCAAAGATTAAAGGCGCAAAATAAGGAGCTCATCGACGCTACCTGCCCCTTTGTGACCAAGCCGCAGCAGATCGTAGAAAAGATGAGCGCGGAGGGCTATGATATCGTAATCTTCGGCGATAAAAACCACCCCGAGGTAAAGGGGGTGAAATCCTACGCCAAAGGAAGAGTTTACGTAGTGCTGGAGCCCGCGGAGTTGCTACAGATCAAGCTCGGGACTCGCGTCGCGCTCGTTTCGCAGACTACGAAAAAGATAGAAAATTTTACTAAAATCGCGGATTTTTTGATGCAGCGCGCGAGGGAGCTAAGAATTTTTAATACGATTTGCAATGCGACGCTGGAAAATCAAGAGGCGGTAAAAAGCCTGTCGCAAAAAGCCGACGTGATGATAATCGTAGGCGGGAAAAATTCCTCCAACACCAAGCAGCTTTTTTTAATTTCACAAAATTTTTGCAAAGATAGCTACCTTATAGAAAACGAAAGCGAGCTTGAGCGCTCGTGGTTTGAAAACAAAAGCCTCTGCGGCATCTCCGCAGGAGCCAGCACGCCCGATTGGATCATCAAAAAAGTGGTAGCGAGAATCGAAAATTTAACGCAGAATTTATAAACTCTCTTATCAAATTTACTCTTAGAAATTTATCAAATCGAAAGCAAATTTTGGCTAGAATCGCGCATTTTAGTTCTTTTTAAAAAAGCACAAATAAATTTAAAGGAAGCATATGGCTGAGGTGAACGAGAAGGTTCAAAACCACGCAGAGGAAGATTTTGCGACATTGTTAGAGGAGTATGACGCCCAAAAGTCTCGAGATGAGGTCGTCACAGGTAAGGTTATCGCCCTTAAGGACGGCGAGGTTTTCATAGACGTAGGCAGGAAGTCGGAGGGCATTTTAGACGCCGCCGAGGTTAGCGATGAGCAAGGAAACCCGCAGGTTAACGTAGGAGATGACATCAAAGTCGCTATTATCGGAAGCAGAGGCGGTCGCCCGGTCGTATCGTATAAAAAGGCTCTAAAGAAGGAAAAAGTAAAGGCGTTCATCGACTCCTATGATGAAAACGCAGAAAATATCTATGACGTTAAAATTTTATCGTTTAATAAGGGCGGCTACGTTTGCGCCAACGCGGACGACGTGGAATTTTTTATGCCTCGCTCGCAAAGCGCGCTTAAAAACCCAAACGGCGCCATCGGCAAAAATTTCAAAGTAAAGATCATCAAAGTAGATAGAGATGAGCAAAGCGTCGTCGTATCGCGCAAAAAGCTACTTGATGAGGATCGTAAAGCAAGTAAAGAGGCGATCGAAAAGGTGGTCGCTACCGAGGGCATTATCGAGGGTATCGTTAAAAAGATCACTACCTACGGTATGTTCGTAGACGTAGGCGGCGTGGACGGACTCGTACACTACAGCGAAATTTCATACAAAGGCCCGGTAAATCCAAGCTCACTCTACAAAGAGGGCGATAAGGTTCCGGTTAAGGTTATCAAGTACGACAATGATAAAAAACACCTCTCTCTTTCTATCAAAGAGGCGATGCCCGATCCTTGGAACGAGATCAAAGATAGCCTGGAAGTGGGCGATACTATCCGCGTAAAAGTAAGTAATATCGAGCCTTACGGCGCGTTTGTCGATCTTGGCAACGACATCGAGGGCTTTTTGCATATTAGCGAAATTTCGTGGGATAAAAATATCAAAAATCCGAAAGATTTCATCAGCGAGGGCGAGGAGCTCGACGTCGAGGTCGTAGAGATCAACCCTAGCGAGCGCAGATTGCGCGTGAGCCTTAAAAATTTACTCACCAAGCCGTTTGACGAGTTTGTTGCTAAATACAAAGTGGGCGACGTGCTAAAAGGCAGCGTCACTACGATTACGAATTTCGGCGCGTTTGTGAGGATCGACGGCGTAGAGGGACTTTTGCATAACGAAGACGCTTCATGGGATCGCGGCGAGAAGTGCAAAAATTTATTCAAAGTGGGCGACGAGATCGAAGTTAAGATCATTAAGATCGACAAAGATACTCAAAAAATTTCTCTAAATCACAAAGAGCTCGGCGATAGCCCTATTAGCGATTACGCCAAGAGCCATAATCAAGGCGATGTCGTAAAAGGCAAGATCCGCGATATTAAAGAGTTCGGAATTTTTGTCGAGCTTGGAGGCGGTATCGACGCGCTTATTCGCAAGGAGGATCTCGGCAACGTAAGCGTAGATAGCCTAAAAGTGGGCGACGAGATCGAGGCTGCGATCGCCTTTATCGACGAGAAGAAAAATAGAATTCGCCTAAGCGTGCGCAGGCTAGCTCATCAGAAGGAGCGCGAGGCGCTAAACGAGATCAATAGCAACGACGACGAGAAGCAAAGCCTAGGGGATCTAATCAAAGATCAATTAAATAAATAATTCCTCCCGCAAGGCATCCCCGCCTTGCGGACCTACTTCAAAAGGTTAAATTTAATGAAAACTATCATAGTCTGCGACGCAATCCACAAAATCGGTTTTGATCTGCTTAAGCAGGAATCGGACGTTAAAGTAATCGACGCCACGAGCGTGCCCAAGAGCGAGCTATATGGAATTTTAGGCGATGCGGACGTTGCGATTACCAGAAGCTCTACGGCGGTGGATGAGAAATTTCTAAACGCAGGCACCAAGCTAAAAGCGATCGTGCGCGCGGGCGTGGGTGTGGATAACTGCGACATCGACGGCTGCTCCAAGCGCGGCATTATTTTGATGAACGTACCTACGGCAAACACCATCGCCGCGGTTGAAATGACGATGTGCCATCTACTAAATGCGGCGCGCAAATATGTAAATTCCTGCAACGATCTGAAAATTGATAGAATTTGGAAGCGCGAGAAGTGGTACGGCACCGAGCTTTATAAAAAGAGCCTCGGCATCATCGGCTTTGGAAACATCGGCTCGCGCGTGGGGGTGCGTGCGCTTGCGTTTGGGATGAACGTCATCGCCTACGATCCGTATATCGAGCCTGAGAAGGCCACGAAGCTCGGGGTAAAATATACGAAGAATTTCGATGAAATTTTATCTTGCGACTTCATCACGATCCATACGCCGAAAAATCAAGAGACGATAAATATGGTAGGCGAGCCGCAAATAGTGAAGATGAAGGACGGCGTGCGCCTAATAAACTGCGCCAGAGGCGGGCTGTATAATGAAAAAGCGCTCGCAAACAATCTACGCAGCGGCAAGATCGCGTATCTCGGCATCGACGTGTTCGACAAAGAGCCTGCGACCGATCACGAGCTTTTGGATATCGAAAATTTAAGCGCGACTCCACATCTTGGCGCAAATACGCTCGAATCGCAAAGCAATATCGCCAGGGAAGCCGCGGAGCAGGCGATCAGCGCCGCGCGCGGCTTAAACTATCCAAACGCTTTAAATTTGCCGCTTAAGCTCGAGGATCTGCCGCGCGGTATCGAGCCGTATATAAATTTGGTCTCGAAAATGGCCTATCTTGCGGCGCAGATCAACAAAGGCCCGATCAAATCGATCACGATCGAGGGCAGCGGCGAGGTGGTGCAGTATCTAAAATCGATGCTCGTTTTTGCGATCGTAGGCGCGCTGCACGATTCTTTGGGCGATTCGCTAAATTACGTCAATGCTAAATTTCTTGCGGATGAAAAAGGGATCGAGACGAGCTTCGGCGAGCTTGCAAACAGCGTCTATAAAAGCGAGATCGCAGTAAAAATTATGACCGACGAGGCGATCTCAAACGTCGCGGGCACGGTCTTTGACGGAAGCGAGGAGCGCATCGTAAATATCGGCGGATTTAAGACCGATTTTAAGCCGAAGGGAAAGATGATAATCTTCAAAAACACCGACGTGCCGGGCGTTATCAAATCCGTAAGTACGATCCTAGCCGACGAAAACATCAATATCGCGGACTTCCGCTTAGGCAGAGGCGAGGAGGGGGACGCTTTGGCGGTCATTTTGGTAGATTCCGAAGTGCAAAAAAGCACGCTAGATAAGCTGGCGGCACTTCAAACCTGCCTAATGGTGCGCTACGCGGCGCTTTAATATTTTCCCGCTTAGGAGGCGGAATTTTAAATTTCGCCTCGTTTTAATTCTTTATAATTTGAATTTGCAATCCAGCCTATGACGGCGTTTGATGAGGCGATGCGGGAACGCGCGGCGAGGATTTTGCGAAATTTGACGTAACGTGCAGAGCCGCGCTTGCGGTACGTTGCGGTATGCGCTAGGCAGATATGCTTTAGCTCACGGCTTGTGAAAACGCCGCGCGCTCTCTAAATTTAACTCTCGCCCTGAGCTTGCTTTTAATTTAAATTTCATCCTTGCAGATCTGCTTTAA
>CALHQN010000347.1 GCA_938036585.1 uncultured Campylobacter sp. | reverse complement strand
CAAAGTGTACGTCCAAGCACCCACCTAGCAAATAACCCATAAGCGGCGCGCAGTGCAAGCACACCGCAAGAGCGCCAGCAAAGCCCGTCTAAATTTAAACTAAAAGAAAAGCAGCCGATAAAATAATAATTTTAGGCGCCCGCAAAGACCGATTAAATTTTAAACCCACAGATCACTCCTCAAACAGATTTCTCTCCGCGGCCTTTAGCACGCGACCGAGCGCCTCGTGCGCCTTATCGGTTGCGATGCGGCCTTTGGCGGTCTTTTCGATGTAGCCGTTGGCGAGCAGATAGGGCTCGATGACATCCTCGATCGTGCCCTCATCCTCGCTAAGCGCCGCCGCGATCGTGCTAAGCCCCAAGGCGCGGCGCTTGGCGTCAAATAAAATTTCCAAATATTTTATATCCATCTCGTCAAAGCCCTGCTCGTCCACGCCCAGCGCCTCGAGCCCTTCGCGCGCTCGATCGTGCGAGATAGCGCCCTCGTCGCGCACCTCGGCAAAATCGCGTATGCGGCGCAGTAGCCTTAGCGCGATACGCGGAGTGCCGCGGGAGCGACGCGCGATCTCGGCGCTGGCGTCGGCTGCGCTCTCTTTTCCGAGTTTAACAGAAGCGATCTGTACTATCCGCGCAAGCTCGGCGTGCGTGTAAAACTGCAAGCGAAACTGCATACCGAAGCGATCCCGCAGCGGTGCCGAGATCATGCCCGCGCGCGTCGTGGCGCCGATGAGCGTAAAGTGCGGAATATCGATCTTGATAGTCTGCGCAGCGGGCCCGGAGCCGATGATGATGTCGAGGCGGAAGTCCTCCATCGCCGAATACAGCACCTCCTCGATCGCGGGGCTTAGGCGGTGGATCTCGTCTATGAAAAGCACGTCGCCGCTTTGCAGGTTCGTTAAAATCGCCGCCAGATCGCCCGCCTTTTCGATCATCGGCGCGGCGGTGACCTTGATAGCGGCGCCCATCTGAGCGGCGATGATGTGCGCCAGCGTGGTTTTGCCGAGCCCGGGCGGCCCGTAGAAAAGCACGTGATCAAGCACGTCGGCGCGCTTTTTCGCCGCGGCGATCGCGATAGCGAGGTTTGATTTGATCTTCTCTTGCCCCACGTAATCCTCGAAGCTCGACGGGCGCAGCGAGCTCTCCACGCTCTCATCGAGCTGCATCTTTTCGATCTCTACAATTCTGTCCATAATCTCTCTTTAATCGTTTTTAAAATTTTAGCAAGTGTAGCGAAAAATGGCTAAATTTTGACAATTTTAGTAAGGCGCCGTCTTTGCGGGCGAGATAAAATTTACGGCGCGAAATTTTATTGCGGCGGGTTTAAAACTACGCTCATGCCCCGTTGCCCGCTATGCTTTAAGTACGGAATTTTGCCGTAGCAGCCCTCAAACAGCGCGCCGAATGGTAACTGCGCTAATTTTAATGCGTAGAATTTGATCGCGTAAAATTTAAGGCTTTAGGCGTTCGCGAGCGACGATTGCGGAGCAAGCGGTGCGAAATTTGAGCGCGTAGAATTTAGAAGCGAAATTTAGCCATTTGAAAAATACGCACGCAGTTTTGCGACGTGAAATTTGGCGCTGGAATTTTACGATATTAAATTCGGCGCCTGGAATTTTGCAGCGAAATTTTGCAACATAATTTTGTCTCGTAGAATTTTGATACGGATTTTGTTTTGCAACAACGAGGCTTTAAATTCCGCGCTTCAAGCTTCGCGGCACGCAGCTAGTCAGAATTCCATCTCGCATAGTCGGTTAAAATTTTGCAAGAAATTCTGTGTAGAATTTTATGCAAAATTCTGCCTTGCGCGACTGGGTAAAATTTAGCGCAGGGTTTGTATCACGCAGAACTCGGATCGGAAGCCTCGGGCTTAAAATTTAACGTCGAGCTTAGCGAGAGCTTACGCGACGATTTAGCAGCAGACGTGCAATTAAGTTCGCTCCCGCAGCAAAATTTAACAACAAACCGCACGATTAAATTTTGTTTGCGCGATGGAATTTAGCGTCAAATGTACGGTTAAATTTAGCCGCGCAATCTCGCGACGCCTTATCGATCGCGCCCCAAATTAAGACGCTAAACTTTTTCTACACGAGCCTAGTTCTACAAATCGTGCTCTTCGATCAAAAACGCTCTTATTATCGTCGTCGCCATCGCAGAACGCTCTATATGAGCCGGACGTTGTGCTTTCGAATAAAAATACTATGCCGCCCTTTTCAAATTTTTTCGAGCAGCCCTTGGCGTGCAGCTTGGCAAGCTTCGGGCTATCAGGGGCATAAAACTGATAGCTATCGGTGAAGTGCTCCACGTATCGGTAGGTGATCTCCGCCCAAGGCACCCCGCTATCGCCGCTTTTATTTAGCACGATGGTTCTGGCGTTTATCGCCGCGAGCTTTGATTTTAGCTGCCCAAACGTCTTTTTGTCCCAGCCGATGAGCTTTAACCCATCGCCGATACTCGGCGCATTATCCCTGAAAATGGAATTTGAATAAAATTTCGTCCCATTACCGTCCAAATCAATCCAAATATACTCATCTCCGTAAGTGCTCTGGATCGTAACGCGCAAATTTTTAGGGAAGTTGCGACTTGCAAAAGCTAACAGGTCTAGGAATTTCTCGCGATTTTGCTCGTAGTTTTGCATCGACGGGGCTTTATCTAGCTCTATTACGTCGTGATCGACAAAAAAGAATTTAAAATACAAAACTATCGCCAAAATCGGCAACACCTTTACGCAAAAGAGCAAGCCCAGAACTGCGGCTATGAAGGTTTTTAAAGCTTTAGCCAAATTTTCTCCTTAAATTTTATAAGCCGTTTAGGTGTGACGATTAATTTGCGGCGAGAGCAAAATTTAAACGCCCGCCGCGCAGCGTAAATTTTAAAATTTCAAATTTACGTCCAATTTTCTATTTTAAGCCCGCTTATATTTTTGAAATCTTTTTCGTTATTCGTAACGAGCGTACAGCCGCGCGATAGGACATTCGCAGCGATCAACATATCCATGTCGCCTATTTTGCGATTAGCCGCCGTTAGCTCGCGGCGCACTACACCATATACCTGAGCATCGCGCATGCCAAATGGTAAAATGTTAAAATTTGAGATAAACTCGTCTATTAGCCGTAAATTTAACTCTTTGCGCTTTGAATTTTCCGCACCAAATCTCAGCTCGGCAACGGTAATAAGCGAGATAAAAATATCCGATCTTTAGTGTTTTGTCAGACGATCAAGTATTTTAGGAGCGTATTTTTCGTCATTATTTATCAAATATATACAAATATTCGTATCTAAAACGATCATTTATCAAATCCAAACTCGCGCTCGCTCGGGATCTGCTTGCCGCGCTTAATCTCCGCGTTTTTAAATTTTGCCAGCGTCGCAAGCAATCCATCCCACTCGCCGCTACGTTTGGGGATACTAAGCGTTATCTCGGTATCGCTAAGCTCTTTTATCGCAAGCTCCTTAACGCCCTCTAAATTTAGATATTTCGGGATACGAAGCGCTAAGGAGTTGCCGCTTTTAAATACTTTTAAAGTTTTATCGTTAGCTGCTTTGACTTTCATCCATGTTCCTTTTATTTATTGGTTTTAGAATATATAAATTTTTAAAATTTAGCCCAAATCCCGCTACTGCTTATATTCAAACTCCTCGCTCGGAAAGCTCTCCTCCTTGACTTCGCGCGCGTATTCGCGCACCGCACCTTTTACCAGCGCAGCGCCGTCTAAATAACGCTTAACGAATTTCGGTCGAAACTCCGTGAAAAACCCGCACATATCGCTCCACACGAGCACCTGTCCGTCTATGCCCGCGCCCGCGCCGATGCCGATGACGGGCACGTCGGTACCGAGCGCCACTTGATTTGCAACCGCGGAGATCGTGCCCTCCACCAGCAGCAGCACCGCGCCCGCCTCGACAAGCGCTCTAGCGTCGTTTAAGACCTCGCGCGCGCCCTCCTCTCCGCGCCCGCTTACCTTGTAGCCGCCCGCAAAGCGCGAAAACTGCGGCTTTAGCCCGATGTGGCTCATCACGGCGATACCGTTTCGATTAAGCAGCGCCACGGTATCTGCCATATGCGCGCCGCCTTCGATCTTAACGGCGTCGCAGCCGGTGCTCTCATAGACTTTGGCGCAGTTTTGCAGCGCGAGCTCCAGCGTCGCGCACGAGCAAAACGGCATATCCACGACCATATACGCTCGCTTGAGCCCCCGTCTTACGGCGCGCGCATGATAGATCATCTGCTCTACGCTCGCGCCCAGGGTCTCGGAGTGCCCGCCGAAGCTCATATTTAGACTGTCGCCTACGAGTACCATATCGACCTCGTCGTCGAAAATTTTAGCAAAAAGCGCGTCATAGGCGGTGATCATCACGATCTTTTCGCCGGATTTTTTCATCTCATATAATTTAGAAAGCGTGATTTTTGACATTTTGGCTCCTTGATTTGGTTAAAATTTGAACACAATTCTAGCATAAGCCGAATTTGACATTTATAAAATTTTAAAGTAAAATGCGCGCGCATTCTTTCGGGGGTGACTTGGCTTCGACGGGAACGGATGGGTCAAGGCGGCATGTCGCTTTGGATACAGCGTATAAAATCCAAACTAAATTTAAACGCAAACAACGTTAAATTTGCTCCTGCTTACGCTAAAGCTGCGTAAGTCCAGTCGAGCCCTGCTCTGCGCCGATACTATCTAAGCGCGGCGGCGGGTAATCTCTGATAGCGTAGCTCTGCGGCGTGACGAGTCGTAGGGTGAAATCCTAGTCTTTGCGCCGGCGGATCGTTTTGGAAAGTGAGCGAGCCTGCGCGAGAACTTCACTTTTGCTAAACATGTAGAGGCTTTGGTCGTTTGTTTTCGGACTGCGGTTCAATCCCGCACACCTCCACCAATTAAGCTATTTTTAAATTTTAATCACTTCTTATTCGAGTTGCATTTGGTTCCTGCGCGCAGGCGTCTATCTTAAATTTTAGTCGTTCCAGTCTCTTTCATTTTTATTTTAGATATAATCTTTTCCGAAATATTAGGGTCCTTATTGGGACTTTTTTCGCATTAGGGGTTTCCCATATGGGCAAGGTGTATATTTTGCTAAAATTCGACGGTAGAGGCGTCAAAAGCATCAAGAAGTACAAGACGCAATACGCAATATTATAGAAGAGAGGAGAAAGAGATGAGAAATTTTGTTATATATTTTGTTGCATTATGCCTATATGGGTGCAGCCCTACGATTTTAGGGCATAAAATCACTTTTGCAAAGCACGTAGACGGTGCCTTTTACGGCGAATGCGGCGAAAAAAGCGCGGTGCAAGCCGAAATCTGGCA
>CALHQN010000346.1 GCA_938036585.1 uncultured Campylobacter sp. | reverse complement strand
ACCGACTACGACACGAGCGATATTTTATACTTTGAGCCGATCGATTTCGAGCACGTTAGAGCGGTCATCGAGGCTGAAAGCCCGGACGGCGTGATCGTGCATTTCGGAGGCCAAACGCCGCTAAAGCTCGCCAAACGACTAAGTACCGTAGGAGCAAAGATCATCGGCACGAGCGCGCGCACGATAGACGTGGCGGAGGATCGTAAGAAATTTAGCGAGTTCATCGCAAGTATCGGCGTCAAGCAGCCGAAAAACGATACCGCCATAAGCGAAGCCGAGGCGATCGAAAAGGCCGCAGCGATCGGCTATCCGGTACTCGTGCGCCCTAGCTACGTGCTAGGCGGTCGCGCGATGCGGCGCGTGCATAGCGAAGCGGAGCTTAGGCAGTATATGAGCGAGGCGGTGCGTGTGAGCAATCACTCGCCCGTGCTTATAGATAAATTTTTACTTGACGCGACCGAGCTTGATGTTGATGCGATCTGCGACGGACGCGACGTGTATATCGGCGCGATAATGGAGCATATCGAAGAAGCAGGCATTCACAGCGGCGATAGCGCGAGTATCTTGCCGCCGCTTAGCCTAAGCGTGGAGATGATCGATCTGGTAAGTCGCCAAACTAAAGAGATCGCGCTAAATCTCGGCGTCGTGGGGCTTATGAATATTCAATTCGCGATTTTTGAAAACGAGCTTTACATTATCGAGGTAAATCCGCGCGCGAGCCGCACCGTGCCGTTTGTGAGCAAGGCGACGGGAATTCCGATGGCTAAGGTCGCTACCCGCGTAATGTGGCAAGGGGGTCTGCGCGAGGCTTTGAAATTTTACGACGAGTTCGGCGTGCTGGTCGAAGAGAAGGGAATTTTAAAGCCGCGTATTAAAAATCATATCTGCGTTAAAGAGAGCGTCTTTCCTTTCAACAAGCTTGCGGGCGCGGATCTGATCCTGGGACCCGAGATGAAAAGCACCGGCGAAGTGATGGGTATCGGCGAAAATTTCGCCAAAAGCTTTGCTAAATCTCAAATCGGCGCTAGCAACGCGCTTCCAAGCGGCGGCAAGGTATTTTTGTCGCTAGCCGATCACGACAAGCTGCGAGCCGTAGAGCTTGCACGCGCACTTACGGGCGCGGGCTTTAGTATCGCCGCTACGAGCGGTACTCACAAGCTACTGGGCAAAAACGGCGTGGAGTGCGAGTTTGTCTATAAAATCAGCGAGGGTCGCCCAAATATCGAGGACAAGCTCAAAAACGGTGAAATTTCGCTCGTAATCAATACCAGCGATAGTAAATCAAACTCTACCGACGCCGCGAAGATCCGCCAGAGCGTGCTGCGCTTTAGGCTGCCGTATTTTACGACGATGAAGGCGGCGATCGCCGCTACGCGCTCGATCTGCTCGATAAAGGACGACTCCGCGCTTGAAGTTAAAACGCTACAGGAGTATCTAAGCGGTAGATAGCGCGAGCAGCCTTCTGCCGGCACCATGCTGCGATGAAATTTTAGGAAGCATAATTTTACTGCGAAAATATTTCGGAGGAGGATTTTTTGTTTGAAAGACTAAAAAATAATAGAATTATAATCCTTTTGTTGTTTATGTTGGTATTTGTAGCAGTTCATACAATTTTAAAAGGCAACTATTTGCCAACCACTGATACAAAAGACATATGGTTTTATTCTGGACTGGGGGCGATGTTGTTCTCGTTGTTGTTTATAGAGCCATATTATACATCGCCTAAAAATGTTTTAACAAATTCTTTTCCATTATTTTTAGTATTTCTGGCTATTTATGAAAACTACAACAATAAATTCGTTTGGTGGATTATTTTTATTTACGTTTGCGTAATGATTGTTCTGGCTGTTATATGCATAGTCTTATCAGAATTTGGAAAAGATAAAAGTGAACAAAATAACTTTAATTTAATTTCAAATTGTATAAAAGAAATTATAGTAAAGTTTGGGCAAGGTAAAGTTTTATATTCGGCTGTTTTTTTCTCTACTCTTTTGATTTATTATGGTCGAGATAGCGATGACCATAAGTATGCTTTGACTATGTTTGTATTTTGGTTTTTTGTCTTGGCTATAAATCCCAAAACATTAAACACGACATTTGGTATATCAAGTGGCAAAAAAGACATTAATGTTATAGGTGAGATTTTTGCTATCCAGTCAAATGCAATCTATCTTGCAAAGGTTTTCAGAGACAAAAATAATATTGAAAAGTTTGAGACTATTAAATTTAAAAATAGTCAAGGTGTTTGTTATAAAGGTTTTATTTTTGATATTTATGAGCTAAACAACCAAAGGTGGATAAAGATATGGGCTGCAGAAGCAAAAGATTTGGAGTGTAATGACTCTAACTTGATTTATAAAGAACAATTTGGTGATTTGGAAGAGAATATAAATAGTTTTGTTGGAGTTGTTTCTGAAAATTCAAATATGCTAAAAATCAAATTTGAGTATTCAAAAAAAGATAGAGATTTAGAGGAGGGTGATTTAATAAAAACGAATATAGGTAAAAAAACTATATTTTATCAAGTTGT
>CALHQN010000345.1 GCA_938036585.1 uncultured Campylobacter sp. | reverse complement strand
AAGAGGCGCTAAGTCTAGCTACGATTTTGAGTTTTTTGGCTTATCGCATGAGGATCGAGCGATGATCTACGCGGCGGTTTTGGCTTTTGCGGCGGCGGCGCTTTTTGCGTGGTTTTGCCTGCGCTTTGCGTGGTGGGCGAAGGACCAATCTTACGAGTATCCGCGCGTACTGATGTATCATATGATCCGCGAGCATCTGCCGAAGCACGCCTCTAAATTTAACCGCCTGCGCGTAACCCCCGCCGCGTTTGAAAAACAGCTTGCGTGGCTGAAGCGAAACGGCTTTACGAGCTACACTTTAAGCGAGCTTACAAGCTTGGATAAAAAGCCCGCAAAGGCGGTTTGTATTACCTTCGACGACGGATATCGCGATAATCTCGCGAACGCTCTGTCTCTTTTGCAAAAATACGACTTTAAGGCGACGATTTTCATCGTGAACCGGCGCTTTGACGGGAATTGGGCGACCGATAAGGATCTGAAAAAATCAAGCGACGAGCTAAATCGCGAGCAGATGCTAAGCGATGATGAGGTTCGCGAGCTTTTGCGAAGCGGGCTCATCGAGATCGGCTCGCATACGCTCGATCACGCAAACTTGCCTAGCTTGGACGCGGCAGAGCAGCTGCGTCAGATGAGTGAATCAAAGCGCGAAATAGAGGCAAAATTTGACATTTGCTGCAGCGCCTTTGCCTATCCGTTCGGCTTTTACGACGAGATTAGCGTGCGCTGCGTGCGAGAGGCGGGCTTTAGCTGCGCCGTTACGACGCAAAACGACGTGTTGCGCCCACACTACTCAAATTTTGAAATTCCGCGCATCATGGTTAGCGGCAGGCAGGGGCTTTTTAGCTTCATTTTGAAGATGAAGAAGGGTAGAAACAGATGAAAATCGCCTATCTTTGCTGCTCCAGATTTTACGGCGGCGTCGAAAAGATCGTGATCGACTCGTTAAATGAGCTTTGCAAAAGCGAGCGGGTGGCGCTCATCGTGCCTGCTAGATGCGAGTTTTTGCAGCGTCTGGATGCTCGCGTGCAAATTTATGAGTACAAAAGCCGCGACAAGCGCTACAATCCGTTTTTGTTCGCTGAAATTTATCGGTTTTTACGCTCGGGCGGATTTGAAATTTTACATTCGCACGGCGCCAAAGCTGCACAGATCGGCTTTGTGGTTGAAAAATTTTTAAATCTTAAGCTCGTTGCGACCAAGCACAACGATCGCAAAGCGCCCGTTTTTGATCGCGTGCGAAATGTCATCGCAGCCTCGCGCAAGGTCGCAACCACGATAAATCATGCCGCGAAGGTGATATATTTCGGCATAGAGCCGCGGCGGGAGTTTGCAAATCATGAAATTCTCGCGCGCTGCAAGGATACGGAGAGTGCCGCAGACGAAGCGCTCAAGGAAACAAAAGACGCATGCGGCGACTCGGCTGGTACTGCGGACACGTCGCAAAATATGACCGGCGTTGCATTTGCGTCGCAAGATACGCTTGATGGAGCAAGTGTATCGCAAGATAGGGCTTTGGATGCGGACGCATCGCAAAATAAGACTAGCAGTGTATTCGTATCACAACAGGGCGCAAACGCAGAGGCAGGAAATTTTAAATTTAGCATCGTTGCGGTCGGCAGGCTCGATAAGATCAAGGGTTTTGATCTTTTGATCCGCGCCGCAAGCGAGCTAAAATTCGATTTTGAGCTTAAAATTTACGGTCAGGGCGGCGAGAGGCAAAATTTACAAAATTTAATCGATTCGCTAAATTTACAGGATAGGGTGCGGCTGTGCGGCTTTTGCGACGACGTTGCGGCTGCTCTTGCCGCGTCGCACCTGCACGTCATCAGCTCACGCAAGGAGGGCTTTCCGGTGATTTTGATCGAAGGTATTTTTTATTCGCCCGTGCTGATATCTACCCGCGTGGGCGGAATTTCGGAGATTTTAAGCGAGGAGTTTTTATGCGAGGCGGCGGATCTGGGCGCCAAGATCGATGAAATTTACCGCACTTACGGCAAATACGCCCGGGCTTTCGCGCAAAAACACGCCGTTCTTAAGCAAACTTTGACGCTGCAAAATTATATCAGCTCGCTTAAAAATTACTACGAGGAGCTGTTATGCGAAGCCTAAAGATCGTGCATTGCGGCATTTTTAACGAATACGACGACGGTAGTTTTTTCTACGGCATGGAGCGCAAGATCAGCCACGGACTCGTTCGCGGCGGGCACTTCGTCTATGATTTTAGCTACCGCGATTGGGAGCGGAGCCTGCGTTTTTGCGGGCTGAAAAATAGCGGGCTAGAGAAGATGAACGACAAGCTCGTGCGCATCTGCGAAAACATCGGCGCCGATCTGCTTCTAATCGGCAAGGCCGAAAAGATAAAATTTGATACTCTAAGCCACATCAAAAAGCTACTGCCGAAGATCAAAATAATCCAGTGGTATGCGGATTTAAGAAGTGCCGATAGCGGCGATTTTAATAAAATTTCCCTGGCCGATGCCTTTTTTTGCACGAACGCCACGGATCTGGCGGAAATTTCGCGCCGCAATCCAAACACCCTAGTTTCGTTTATGCCGAATATCTCGGATTCCGCATTAGATAGGAATTTTGAGTCGGAAAAGAGCTACGACGTCCTTTATATCGGCAACGACTACCTGCCTAACAGAAAGGAATTTATCGAGACTCTAAAGCAGCTATGCGCCAAAGAGGGCATAAAGATTAAAATTTACGGAAGTTTAGGCGAGCCCTTTGTGTTTGGGGAGCGGTTTCAGCAAGAAATTTCGCGCTCTAAAATAGCGATAAATTTTAACGCGGATGACGGCGTTTGGAAACCGAATCAAAATAAAATTTTATACTCATCCGATCGAATGGCTCAATTTATGGGGTGCGGAGTTTGCACATTCAGTCCCGCTATAAGGGGCTTGGATAGACTTTTTGCGAACGGGCGCGATGTCGTATATTTTAGCGATGTAGAGGATTGTTTTGCTAAGATTAAAGAATGCTTGCAAAACGGAAATTTAGAGGCTATCGGCAGAAATGGGCGGGCTAGGGCGCTAGAAATCGTAAATGCCACGCGCGTATCTAAATTTATGCTGGAGCTAACGTTTGGCTTGACGCTTAGCGAAGATTATGAGTGGCGCGAGTTCGTCTATAAAAACGGAGAGAAATTCAGATGATTTATTTTGTAGCCTTTCTGATCTTTGCCGCCGCGGTAGGCGTTTCGCTGCGGTATAACTGGTGGCGGATCCCGCAGGGCTGGCATAAGGCGCGGGTGCTGATGTATCATAGCGTAGAGGAGCACAAGGGCGATAAATTCGACAAATGGCGGCTAAGACCTGCTGATTTTGAAAGGCAGATCGCGTGGCTTGCAAAAAACGGCTTTAAAAGCTTTAAATTTGGCGAGCTAATTGTGTTAGAGCGGCTGCCTAAAAAGGCGGTTTGCATCACATTCGACGACGGGTTTGAAAATAACTTTACTAGCGCCTTTGAAATTTTGAAAAAATACGATTTCAAAGCGAGCATATTTTTGGTGCCGGACGCCGTGCAAAACGACTGGGAGAGCGCTAACACCGCCCATCTTGCGCAGATGCTGAGCGAGGAGCAAATTTTAAAAATGCAAGCAAGCGGGCTGGTGGAGTTTGGTGCGCATACGATGCACCACGTAAATTTAGACCTTACCTACGCGAGCGATCCGAAGCTCGCAGCAGACGAGATCATCACGTCCAAAGCTCGCGTAGCAGGTATTTGCGCTCAGCCTTGTGAGGTGTTTGCCTACCCCTACGGTAAATTTAACGACGAAATTTTAAATATCGCCAGATCAAATTTCAAAGGCGCAGTGGTCGTCAAGCGCGGACTTTACGAAGCGGGCGACGACAAATACGCCGTAAAGCGTATCGGCATTTTGGGCACGGAGGGGTTTTTTGATTTTTGGCTGAAATTTACGAGGATAAGGAACAAACTATGATTAAAGCATCCGTTTATGCGATAGTGATGAATGAGGAGCGCCACATCGAGCGTATGCTGCGTAGCGTGGCGGATTTTGCCGAGATCATAATTGTCGATAGCGGCAGCACCGATGCCACGCTACAGATCGCGCGTAAATTTACCGATAAAATTTACCACCACGACTGGCAGGGCGAGGGGGTGCAGAAAAACTACGCGTTTTCGCTATGTAGCAACGAATGGGTGCTAAATCTTGACGGCGACGAGGAGGTAAGTCCTGAGCTAAAGGGCGAGATAGAGGAGTTTATGAGCCAGAGCGATTACTCGGCGCTGGATATTAAATTTCACGAATACTCGCTGGGGCGCAAATGCTCCGATCTCGTGCGCAAAAACACTCACATCCGCTTCTTTCGCAAGGAGTGCGGCGAGTATAAAAATATGGGGGTGCACGCGCAAATTTCGATCATAAAAGGCGCGGTGAAAAAGAGCAAATTTTGCATCAACCATTTTAGCGAAAAGCCGATCGCCGAGCTCGTTATGAAAAATAACAACTACTCCACGCTGCGCGCGCAGGGGGATTTTGAGAAGGGCAAAAAGCCGAGCCTTGCGAAGCTTTTGCTGATCTATCCGTTTGCGTTTTTTAAATCGTACATTTTGCGCAGATCGCTTTTTGACGGGCGCAAGGGATTTATCACGGCAAACATTAACGCATTTTACGCGTTTTTAAAAGAGGCGAAACTTTACGAGAAGTATCTTAAAAAGGGCGAAGATTAATCGAAATGATAGAAAATTTTAGTTATCATTGTAACCTAAATTTAACGGCGAAAAGGGCGAAAAAATGGATAAAAAAACGATAGCGGCACATAAAATTTCAGACGAAGAATATGAAAAAATTTTAAAAATTTTAGGTCGCGAGCCGAATCTGCTCGAGCTTGGGATTTTTAGCGCGATGTGGAGCGAGCACTGTAGCTACAAATCGAGCAAAAAATATTTAAGTGGCTTCCCGACTAAGGCGCCTTGGGTTATCCAGGGCCCCGGCGAAAACGCAGGCGTCATCGACATCGGCGGCGGCATGGCTGCGGTTTTTAAGATGGAAAGTCACAACCACCCTAGCTTCATAGAGCCGTTTCAAGGGGCTGCGACCGGCGTGGGCGGGATACTGCGCGATATCTTTACGATGGGCGCGCGCGTCGAGGCCAATATGAACTCGCTTCGTTTCGGCGAGGTGCGAGGAAGAAGCGAGAATGCCAGGAAGCAGCGCTATCTGCTAAAAGGAGCGGTTGCCGGCATCGCTCACTACGGCAACTGCATGGGCATCCCTACGATAGGCGGCGAGACGAGCTTCGATAAGAGCTTTGACGGCAACATTTTGGTTAATGCCTTTGCTCTAGGTATCGTTAAAAAGGATGAAATTTTCTACGGCAGGGCCGAAGGCGTGGGCAATAGCGTGATCTACGTGGGCTCTAAGACCGGTCGTGATGGGCTCGGCGGAGCCGTGATGGCGAGCGATAGCTTTAACGACGCGAACAAATCTCTGCGCCCGACGGTGCAGGTGGGCGATCCGTTCGCCGAAAAGCTGCTGATGGAGGCGTGCTTGGAGCTTTTTAAGACAGATTACGTCGTAGGCATCCAGGATATGGGCGCTGCGGGGCTTACTTCAAGCAGCTTTGAGATGGCGGGGCGCAGCGGCAGCGGCATGAAGTTAAATTTAGACCGCGTACCGATGCGCGAGGAGGGGATGAGCCCGTATGAGCTGATGCTGAGCGAGAGTCAAGAGCGTATGCTGATCTGCGCCAAAAAGGGCTGCGAGGAGAAAATCAAAGAAATTTTTGCCAAATGGGATCTCGACGCCGCCGTCATCGGCGAGGTGACGGATAGCGGCAAGATGGAGCTTTTTTGGCACGGCGAGCTGGCGGGCGTTATCCCGATCGAGCCGCTTAGCGAGGCTGCGCCCGTGCTGTATCGCCCGATAAAAGAGCCTGCATATATGGCGCAGATCGTGCGGCAAAATTTATGCGGCTGCGGCGCAAGCGAGAGCGAGCTAGACGCGGCGTTTGATAAAATTTTTGAGGACCCCGAAGTGCTAAATAAATCCTACATCTACGATCAATATGACGCCAACGTGGGGCTAAATTCCGCCAAGCGTCCCGGCATGCTGGGCGCTGCGGTGATGCGAGTTAAGCAAAACGGCGTAAAACTCGCGATGGCTGCGGACTGCAACACGCGGATGAATTACGTCCATCCTCGCATAGGCGCGGCGCTAGCGGTAGCGTCGGCGGGGCGAAAGGTCGCGATGAGCGGCGCGACGCCTCTAGCTATCACCGACTGCCTAAACTACGGCAATCCGCAAAATCCCGAGGTTATGTGGCAGTTCGCGCAGGGCTGCGAGGGTATCAAGCAGGCTTGTGCCGCGCTAAATACCCCCGTCGTAAGCGGCAACGTAAGCTTATATAACGAAACGGGCGGCGTTAGCATCCAGCCCACTCCCGCGATCGTCTGCGTGGGCACGAACGAGGGCGAGATCATCCCTAGCGATTTTTGCGCTAGCGGCGTGAGCGTCTATCTGGTAGGCGATACGAAGGGCGTTTTTGCGGGCTCGCTTTATATGAAAGCGGTGGAAAACCGCGTCGCAGGCAGCTTGCCTGAGTTAAATTTAAAAGCAGAGCGCGCTTTGTGGGACTTCGCGATCGAGGCTGGCAGGAGCGGAGTTTTGGAATTTGCAAACTCCGTAGGAATCGGCGGCGTGGCGATTACGCTAGCTAAGATGGCGTGCGTAGGCGGCATCGGCGGCGAGTTTGAGATGAGCTGCGACGATAGTAGAGATATTTTCGACGAGAGCTTTTCGCGCGCGATTTTCGGCGTGCGCGACGAGGCGGAATTTAAAGAGCTGGCCGCAAAATACGGGCTAAGCTTGATGCGCCTAGGCACCAGCGGCGGCGAAGAGTTTCGCATAAATTCCGTCCGTAAAAACATAAACGCGCTAAAAGAAATTTACTTCGGCGAGTTTGCCAAGATCGTAAAGAGCGAAGATTAGCGCGTGCTCGGCATCGTATTTCTTTTAATCGCGCTTTATATTTTCGCTCAGATCGGCGGAGTTTTCGGTAACTCCGGCTATCGCGGCAAGGCGCGAATGCAGCTAGCAGAGGCTAAAATTTTAGTAGCGCTTCTAGCCAAGGTTGCCAAAAGCGACGGGCACGTAAGCGAGTCCGAAGCTGCGATGATAAGCGAAATTTTAGACGATTTGGTGCGCCAAATGGGCGCCGGCGAGCGCGAACGCGAGGCGCTGAAACTCGTCTATAAGCTCGAGAAAGAAAGCCTCGCAAACGTGCGCGAGCTAGCCGAGAAGTATAACCAAACCTACCGCCCGAGCCCGAGCCGCAAAACGGGACTAATCTATTTCTTTTTAAATTTAGCCTACGTCGATCGCGGTTTTAGCGCGGCGGAGCGGCGCACGATCTCGCAGATTTGCGACGGATTGGGCTTGCCCGAGCATATCCAAAGCCAGATGTTTGCGACCTTTGAGCGCAGCTTTTACGGCACATATTACGAAAACGGCGGCGCGCAAAGCGATTCCGCTTACGACGAATACGACGGCTATAGCACAAGAAGCGGCGGGTATTGGGACAAATA
>CALHQN010000344.1 GCA_938036585.1 uncultured Campylobacter sp. | reverse complement strand
TACCGGTTGGTATAGAGGCGATATTATTGGTATTTCTATCTCATTTATTATATTTTTAACGCTCATAATGCTATTTACAGAGCAGACGTTTCGAAAAATTATATTTTATGAAAATGGATTTGTAATATCTAATTATTTTACGAGAGTATTTAAATATGATGAATTAAAATTAATATATTTGCAATTTTCGTCTGGACTATTTTTTAAAGAAAATGCTCCGCTTATAATAAATTTTGGCTTCAAGAAATTATGGATAGAGGGACTTATCTTTGACATCAATACATCGTTAATACAAAAAAATGAGATCGAAAGAATAATAGAGATTTTTAAATTAAAAGAAGTTCATTATGACGATAGTGCAAAAGCAGGGATATAAAAATAGGCAAAATATTGCTATTGCAAAAGCTCTTTGAGCGGTCTTTACCCCTTGCCTAGCTTGATACGTGCCCTAAAATCGGGCATAATCTGCGCAATGAGCGCGTAAAAATCCGCTCCGTGGTTTGCATGGATGAGGTGCGCGAGCTCGTGCAGCACGACGTATTCGACGAAGCGCGGATCCCGCTCTATCAGGCTTAGCGAGAAGTTGAGATAGCCCTTAGCGTGGTTGCAGCTGCCCCAGCGCGTCTGCATTTTGCGCACCCGCACCCGCGCGATCTTGCGGTCTATCCGTGGGGAAAATTTCTCGATATAGCGCAGATAAAGCTCAAGCGCAAAGGCCTTTTTAAACGCCGCAAACTCGCCCTCACTCTCGCAAAAGATCACGCCTCGTGACATAAAAATTTTATCTTTAAATTTAGAGCTTTGGATAAAATTTTTGATCGTAAAATCGGGCTCGTCGGGCTCCTCGGCTTGCGCGCTTTGCGCTACATTTTGCGGCACGTTTTCGCTCGTGGATTTTGAAATTTTTTCGCTCACGAGCGGAATTTTCTCACTCGTATCAAAACTAAAATTTGAAATTTCTCCGCTTGCAGTGGGTTTAAAATTTGAAATTCTCTCACCCGCGATAGGTTTAAATTTTAAAATTTCGCCCTTTGCGGCAGGATCAAATTTTAAAATTTCGCCGCAGGATTGCTCGAAAACATTTTGCGCCGCGGTATCTACAGGCCCGTCGTCGCTTTGCTCTAGCGCTTCTGTCTGTATACGGCTCGATTTGAAAAATTCCTCGCCCGCTAAATTTTGTGCGCCGCCGCGATTTAAATTTTGCCCCCGCGCGCCCAAAGCATTTGGGTTAAATTCTAAAATCTCGCCGCGGGATTGCTTACGGACATTTTGCACCGCTGTATCTATAAATCCGCCGCTTTGTCGCATTGTGCTTTGCTGTGCGAGCCCTTGCGCCGCATCGACGGGTAGATTAAATTTTAAATTCTCGCTCGCCGCGCCATTTTGCGAGGTGTGCCCGCCCAAGTGAAATTTTAAAATTTCACTTCCCGCGCCGCCGCCCGCACCGTAATTCATGCCGCCCGTGCCGTTATTTGCGCTGCCGCTCACATCGACGCCATCGACGTCGCTACCGCTTATGCCCGCGCCGCTTTGTAAATGAGCTAAATTTGCACCGCCTGCGCCGCTATCCACACAACTCTGCGCACCATCATTCGGAATTTTATTCGCGCCGCAGTTCGCGCCAAGCTCGACCTCGCGGCTAAATTTCAGCTTGTAAATTTTGCCTAAAATTCTAACCTGATCGCTCGCTAGTAGCTTGCTTCGCAGTCGCGCCAGCGTTTGGCGGATCCAGCTTTCGTGCTTTAGGATGAAGTCTTTCGCTTGCGCCGCGGTGTAGGAGCGCGGCACGCTCACGCTGATTTCGCAGTCCTTGCTAATGCGAATGCGCGCGTATTTCATCCGCTTAAAACGCAGACTGATCGGCAAGCCTAGCAAATTTAGACTAACTTTTTGCTCTGCCATTTTTTACTTATCCATCGCGCCGTATTTGCGCTGCCGCGCAGCCACTCGTCGCAGAAAAACCCGATCCAAACGCCCAAAATTCCATACCCCAGATGAATGCCCAAAAGCCAGCCCACTGGGATCGAGACGCCCCACATAAAGATCACGCCCATCGCAAAGGGAAACCTCGCGTCGCCGCTTGCGCGCAGGGCGTTTACGAACACGATATTAAGCGTCCGTCCGAACTCAAGCCCGAGCGTTAGGTAAAAAAGCGGCCGCATGACCTGTTTGTGCGCCTCGCTGAGGCTCAACATCTCCATGATCTGCTCGCGCGCCAAAAACACGATCGCGACGAAAAGCGCCGTCGCCCCGAGTCCGAAGCGCAGCGCGGTAAATGTATGCCGGTACGCCTCCTGCGGCTTGGCAGCGCCTACGAGGCGGCCTACGATCACTTCGTTTGCCATACTGATCGCGCTTCCGCCGAAGAAGATGAATGATGAAATTTGAAAATAGATCGTCTGCACGGTAAGGCTCGCCTCGCCCATGCTCGCGACGAAGGCGAAGGCGACTAGATACTGCACGATCCACAGCATGTTTTCGCCCGCGCTCGGAAGCCCTACGGATAGAATTTTACGCAGCGTGGCGAGCTTGATCTTTAAAAACATCGTGAGGTAAAATTTTATCTTTAGCACCTTCGTGATGATGAGGAAGAATAAACATACGCCGATCATGCGCCCCGCGATGGTGCTCACGCCGATGCCCTCAAGCCCGTAATACGGCAGTCCGAACGGTCTAAATAGCACGACGTAGTTACCCGCAAGCGTTAATAAATTCATCGCCACGGAGACTGCGATGATGAAATTTGCGTATCCGTAAACGCGCACAATAGCGCTAAGCACGATCGCGACGGCGTCTATCGCAAAGACGATGCTGATGACCTTAAGATAGATCGCGCTTTCGCTCAAAAGCTCGGCGGGCACCTGCAGCACGCGGAGTAAAAACGGCGCGCAGCTAAAGACGAAAACGCCGCTGCAAAGCCCCACGAGCGCGTTGAATGCGATGCTCGTGTGGATCGCGCGCATGGCTAGGACTTTATTTTTTGCTCCAAGCGCCTGCGCTACGAGTACGGAGCAGCCCACGGCGAGGAAACCGAAAACGGTGACGAAGAGCAAAAATATCTCGTTGCCCGCTCCTAACGCGCCCACGAGCGAGACGTCCACGCGCGAGATCATGTAGGTGTTGATAAACGTGGTTACTAGGCGCAAAAACATATCGACGTAGATTGCGAGCGAGAGCCTTAGTAGCGAGATTTCTTTCATATTTTGCCTTTATTTGGGGGAAATTGTAGCCGAAAATTCTTTTAGGTTTGCTTTTGCGCAGGTGGGAGCGGAGTTGTTTTGCGCGCCGTGCGATATGCGTAAAATTAGAATTTACGGCGCCGCGCGCGAATATGCGGTGATTTAGTACGGACGAGCGAGAGTATACGTAGCCGCATATCTCGCGCGGCGATCTGTAGTAAAGAAGTAAGGAAGCGGCGCAGAATTCCATGCGATTTAAAATTTAAAAGTCGCGTGAAATTTTATTAAATTTACGCCGGTTTGAGCAAATTTTGCTTTCCGCTAGATCGAATTTCGCTTCCTCATGTGGATCGTAAAGTGCTCCGACGCGTCCTTAAAGCCGCACTTTTGTAGGAATTCTCCGGCACCCTCAGCCTTGTGTAGAGGGGTCACGACAAAGGTGGTGGTGTGCGCAAAGCGCTTATTGAAGGCATTCGCAAGCGCCGTGCCGATACCACGCCTTTGATAATCCTTATGAACTATCACGCAGTAAAGATAGCTCGTAGCAAAGTTGTCGCGGTCGCAAAACGCCTCCAGCACCCCCACGGTCTTGCCTTGCGTTTTGGCGATCGCCACGTAATCATAGGTTCGCCACACTCTGTATGTCTCGTGCGGCGGCACGGAGGCTGCGTTTTGTTCCGTATCCCAGCCGATCGAGATCATTATCTCATCCAGATCGCTAGGCTTAAAATCGGCGGAATTTTCTAAAATTTCAAACTCCATCTTCGCTCCTTAATTGAAATAGCTTTTCAAATCGCAAGTATATCGCCGTAGCTTTAAAATGGCATTAAATATCATTTAGTGGTTCTTGCGGCGAGGTTTAAATTTTAAAATTTAAAGGCGCGGCAGGGCGCGGAGCGCAAATTTAAACCCGAATTTAAATTTCTAACCATTTACTGCAATTTGATATAAACTCGACAAAATTTTTCCAAGGATCCCCGATGCAAACGCTTGATTTTCACGTCCATCTGCTAAGCAAGGAGGTGCGCTTCGACCGCCCTTACGACAGGCTCGCGCTGCGCCTTTTCGGCAGGCGCTTCGGCATAGACGTATCGCGCGCGATCAAAGAGCCCTATGAGGCTTATGTGGACGCTCTGCTAGGCGGGCTTAGGGCTTCGAAATACGTTAAAAAAGCGGTGCTTTTCGGCGTGGATGCTAAATTTAGCGACGCGGGCGAGCTAATCCATCGCGATAAGACCGTCTGCGCGGACAACGACAGCGTGTTTGAAATTTATCAAAAAAACCCAGATCTCATCGTGCCGTTTTTTAGCATCAATCCGAAGCGAGCGGACGCGCTAGATGAGATCGATCGCTGCTTCGAGCTCGGATTTAAGGGGGCGAAATTTTTACAAAATTATTGGGATCTGGATACGAGGCTGCCTCGCTACGTGCCGTATTTTGAAAAGCTCGCCAAGCTCGGCTTGCCGCTAGTGATCCACGTCGGCAACGAAAGCTCGGTGCCCAGCACTCGCCGCTGCGAAGCGCTGGAGATGATCTACGCGCCGCTTGAGCTGGGCGTTACGACGGTGTGCGCGCACATGGCGATTAATT
>CALHQN010000343.1 GCA_938036585.1 uncultured Campylobacter sp. | reverse complement strand
TGATTATAAACGGCTATGAAAAATTTTTTGCGATCGCTTGGTATTTGGTATTGTTATTTTCCGTCTTAACGATAGCTATAATAGAGGATTTTATGGAATGCGGATCTTTATGTTCGCCAAAAGGCGTAGTTATGAATTTGGTAATGTTAGGAATTCTTATTGCGATATGCATCTTTAAGTTAATTCGCAGCAAGCAACAAATAAGGTTTACGGATAGATATATAGAATTTATCGAAAACGGCGTCGTTAAGAGATTTTGCAAAGTAGAATTCGACGAACTGCGAAGGAGCTTTTCGATTGACGTATTTATTAGCTCAGAAATTTTACAGTATATCTGCAATTTATCTCTTACGATACTGGGACTCATAGCTCTAAAATGGGAGCTTTTAGAGATAATATTTTTTATCTATCTATGGGGATTTTTCTTAAATTTTATATTTTATTTATCGGTGAATAAAAACCTCAAAGGCTTTAGAGCTCTGCCATTTATAAGGGTCGCCGAACCTACGACCAACCCAGGATATAGAAATATTTTACCAAGATACTATCTTATTTACATCTACAATGATAAAATTTACAACGATATCAAAGAGTATTTTTTGCAGAAAAATATAAATATCGACTACATCAAGAAGAATTATCTGTTTGCTTAAAACCATAAAACCGCAAGTATAAGCCTAGATGATTGACGCTCGGTTTGCCGCAAAAATCTATAAATTTTATCTAGCCGAACTCACTCGCCTAAATCCAAATCCTCACGTTCAGTTTTAAAATTTTAACGATACTCAAAAAGTTTAAAATTTCGCTCTTTATCTCGCTTGCAGGGTCGCGGCGCAGCACGCTTTCATAGACGCTAGGCTCGAAATTATCGCGCCCAGTGTGCACGAAAATATGGATCCGCCGCTCTCTGATGCTCGCCCAGATCTGCGCTCCCATCGCGTCGCCCACCGCCAAAAACCGCTCCATAAATGCGGGCGTTAGCACGTACATCGCGTTTTGCGGCTCATCGCTTAGCACCTTGTAGCGCGCGGCAAACTCCACGTTGTCCATCGCGACGGGCTTTAGATCGATATGCTGTTTATTTTGTATCTCGCGCGGATAGATAAAAACGGGCGCGATGATGCGCTTGTTAAATTCCGCTACGAAAAACGCCCCCACGAGCTCGTGCTGCAAATTTTGATGGAAAAAACTCACGTCGCTAAACTCAAAGCTCACCCTCTGCCACGCGCCGCCCACGCGGTCGTTGCCGCGCAGATTTTCGATGAATTCGAACAGATCGCTCTGCACCACGCGCCAAAACGGCACGCTGCCGTAGGAGACGTATTCGTAGCCGAGCTCCCGCACGAAAGGCGCCAGATAGTGCTGCTTGTAACTTTGGCGGTACCGCCCCGTAAAGATCTCTTGCACGCTTTTTACGCAGAGCGTGTAAAGCCGCGTCGCTAGCCACGCCCCAAGCGCAAGCGCGGCCAAGCCTATCAGTGCCTGCGGAAAGGCCGCGGAGTATTTGAAGATCAAAAACGAGATCGCGACCGCGCCGAATTTCAAAATATTTTCCGTGCCGATAAGATCCTTTTGCCAGCCGTTTAGATGCACCTCGCGCAGGCTCACGGCGAGCGAGGCGACCGCCAGCAGCATAAGCATCGTCGCGCTAAAACTCTGCACGCCCTGCCTGCGCACGAAATACGCGATGACGCCAAACGTCGCGAACAGGGCGATCGTACTTATAACCGCGACGAGCTTTAGCTGCTCCACGTGCTTTTTAGCGTCCAGTCGCAAGCGCTCCAAATCGTAAATAGTCAAAATTTCGCCTTTTTTAAAATTTGCCCGCAATTTTAGCGAAATTCTAGGGATTTTTAAATTTAGACGCAAAATTTGGCGCGGTTTTGACGCATATACTGCGACGGCTTTGAACTGGTCTAAATTTCAGCTCAGGCGAGAGGTTTTTAAAATTTAATCTCGCTTTGGCTGCGGCGCAAAGGTATCTGCGCGTAGTTCTACGGAGCATCAAATTTACGGCGGCGTAAATTTAAACGCAAAGGCTCGCAAGCTGCGGCTAAATTTAAAGGTTTAAATTTTATAGCAGCCGGTCGTCGTTGCCGCATGGCATAAGTGCATGGCATAAGTGCGCGGCGCGGCAGAAAAACGAAAGCGCAAAAAAAAAGATCAAAAGAAGCGGTCGTATCTGGTCGCAAAATTTTAAAATTCATTCCGCAGCGGGAAGTTAAATTTATAAAAATCGCGGAGAGCGCCGTCCGCTATCTGTTTCGCAGCGGCGGGAAGCTAAATTTAGAGCGCATATTTTGCGAACGGAGTTAAAATTTTAAAATTTAAGCGGGAGAAGGGCGCAGCGCGTAAATTTAGGGTAAATTTCGCGCTGCATAGATTGCATTAAAAGCCCGCCGCGCGTAAATTTAGCGGCAAGGCGGGCGTATCTCGGCGCTGCGGACAGCAAAATTTAATCGCGTAAATTTAACCGCAGGGCTGCTAAATTTAGAGATTGTGGATGATTAAATTTCATCCGCAACGAAGTTTATTTTATGACGCCGCAAACCATTCTAGCGCCGCCGCCGCCGAGCGGTTTCGGATGATCGCTGTGGTTATCGCCGCCTACGTGAACCATCAGCGAGTGGCCCTTTAGCTCATCTAAGCTCTTGATTTTCGGAGCTAGCACCGGATAGACCGCATTGCCCTCAGCATCGACGAAAAGTGCAGGTAGATCGCCCTTGTGGCCGCTATCGTCCCAAGCAAACGAGTGCTTTTTGGTATCGCTCGGATCCCAGTGACCGCCCGCTTTCATGCCTAAGCCCTTCTCGGTCGCGCCGCAGTCGGCATTTTGATGCACGTGAAAGCCGTGCACGCCGCTAGTAAGACCTTTTAAATTCGGGAAAAACGCCACGCCGTAGTTCGTCTCGACTGCTACGACCTCACCGACGGTTACGTTGCCCTTCTCGCCCAGCTGCTCCATAGTGATGACGAGGTGCTTGCCCGTCTTAGGGTCGAAATTTTGCATATCGCCGTGCTCGTGAGCGATCAAGGCGCTTGCGACTAAAATTGATGAAATTAGAAATTTCTTCATGAAAAATCCTTTAAAGTGAAATGTGAGTGCAATTTTATCCAAAAATACTTAAAAAATAATTTTTCTTATTTAGATAAATTTTGCTTTTTATCTAAAAGGCTTATCGCGAAGAATAAAATCAGGCTAAAAATTACGAGCAAAACGCTTAAAATCAGTGCCCGCTCGTTCTCGCCGTCATACACGGCATTGTAGATCGCAAGACCTAGCGTGTCGGTTTTGCCCACGATGTTTCCGCCCAACATCAGCGTGATACCTACTTCGCCAAGCCCACGCGAGAGCGCTAAAATGAGCGCGGAGCCTAGCGTTTTAAGCGAGCTTGGAAGGATTACGAAGAGGAAAATTTGAGCTCTGTTTTTGCCCAAAATTTGCGCGGCTTCGATTAGGCTCTTCGGAAAGAGCTCAAAGCTTGCACACACGGGCTTTACAAACAGCGGCAGTCCCACCAAAAATGCGGCGATTACCAATGAAGAAAAGTTAAAAACGATGTCTAAATTTAACGCAGAGCCGACAAATCCGCTCTTT
This sequence comes from uncultured Campylobacter sp., assembly GCA_938036585.1. Lineage (GTDB taxonomy): Bacteria > Campylobacterota > Campylobacteria > Campylobacterales > Campylobacteraceae > Campylobacter_B. The sequence goes on along the minus strand of CALHQN010000343.1, from coordinate 2,473 downwards.
CCGAAGATGTAAAGAAGCAGAAATCCCGTCGCGATCGGCGGGAAGATGAGCGGAAAAATCACTAAAATTTCGACGATCTTTTTAAATTTGGCTTTGCTGAAAGCTAAAAAATACGCAATTGCTAGCCCTATTGAAATCAGCAGCAAAAAGCTGCAAAATAGGGCTTTGACGCTTAGTATCAGAGGATGTGCGATCCAAGCGATATCGCTCATTTAAGACCGAATTTTGAAAAAATCTCTTGTGAGCGATCCGATTGAAATTCCTTCATCACCTTTTCGCAAAGCGCCTCATCGCCGCACGCGCTAAGCCTTGCGATACCGATAAATGCGGGCTATAGAGGCTCTCGTCGATGTAGATAATCGAGCCGAACTCATCTTTTTTGGCAACCGCTTCGGTGCTGTTGATAAAGCCTGCCTGCACCTCGCCGTTTATGACGTATGCGACCACCTGCGGCACGCCCGCGACGGCTAAAATTTTATCTTTTACCCCATCCATCTTGGCGTTTTGTAAAAACTCATTCGTTCTGATACCGTAAATCGCCTTTTCAGGATCTGACATCGCGATTTTATCGAACTTTGCGATCTCCGAGACGCCCTGTATTTTGATATTTTTCGGCGTCACCAAAACGAGCGTGCCGCGCCCGACGCGTTCAAATTTAGTGATATTTAGATCGCTTTTTTTCAAAAACGCCTCGTCGCCCACGATGAATGAAATTTTATTCTCGCGCGATTGAATGACGAGCTGGCCGAGGTTAGCAAACGATCCCGCCACGTCCATACCCTCTTTTTTCAAATTTTCTATCACGGCCGAGACGGGCTTTTTGTATCCGCCACCGGCTGCGATTATCAGCTGATCCGCGCAGAACGAAACGCTTGCCGCAAGCGCCAAAATAAATGCAATTTTTTTCATGAAAATCCTTTTTTTGAAATTTTAAGAATTCTACAAAATATACTCTTATTTATTAATAAATTGCGTTTTTATGCCCTATTTTAGACTTTTTCGCCTTAAAATTTAATATTTATATAAATTCTATCTTTCCGCCTAGATCGCACACGCCCTGATTCCAAACCGCCGAGCTTACGAGCACGTCCGCGCCGGTAGCCGCAAACTCTACGCAGTTATTTTTATTTATACCGCCCGCGGCGCAAATTTTAATCTGCGGCGCCGTTTCATCGCGCCTCAAAACGCAGGCTCTAAGCTCGCCCGGGCTCATCTTATCGCACATTATCGCATCGGGTGCGTAGCCTAAGAGCTCGCTAAATTCGCGCTCGCTCGCCACTTCGATCATGATCTTTCGCTCGGGCGCGCGCTCTTTAAATTTAGCGATCTGCGCGCAAAACTCGCCAAAGCTCGCAAACGCGCGAATGTGGTTTGAAAAAAACAGGACGCTGTCGTGCAGCCCCAGGCGGTGCATCGTTCCGCCGCCCGCGATCAGCGCATTTATGCAAAGCTCCTTCGCAAAAGGAAGGCTCTTGCGGGTCGCACCCAGCACGCAGCGCGGATTAGCCTCTCGCATCAGCGCAACCATCTCGTGCGCGTAGGTCGAAATTTTGCATGAGTACTCAAACACGATCTGAACGATCTTCCAAGCTTTATGCAAGCTCTCGAAGCTTCCCCGCGCGCTAAAAATTTCATCCCCCGCGCAAAATGCGCTTCCCTCGCGCACTAGCTTTTCCGTCTCGCAACCGAAGCGCGCCGCTACCTCGCGCGCAATCTGCCCGCCGCTAAAGATCAGATCCTGCCTTGTTACGATCGAAAGCCGCGCGGGCGCGTTTAGATCCACAAAGTCCTGCAAAAGCTCGGTCGTAAGGTCCAAAAATGCGCCGTCGCTAGCGATAAGATCATCGATTTTACTCTGCGAAATAAACATACACTCCTCCTACAAAAAGTGAATTCTCTCGGGCTCGAAACGCAAGTGCGGCTCAAATTTACGGCTCGCAAAGCCAATCGGCATGATACAAAATGGCTCTAGTTGCGCGGGCAGATTTAAAATTTCGCGCACGCGCCCCATGCGGTAAGGCTCGGGCGCGATGCCCGACCACACGGTACCGAGCCCCAAGCCTTCGGCGCAAAGCCAGATATTCATCGCCGCGCAGGCGCAGTCAAACGGCACATAGGCGGGAAATTTCAGCTCGCTCTCTTTGAAGCAAATCACGATCGCAAGCGGCGCGTCCTTGATGTAGTCGCCGTAGGAGCTCACGCCGCTTAGAAGCGACAAAAGCTCCCTGTTTTTAACGACGTAAAATTCCCGCGGGCTCTGATTTGCAGCGCCCAGAGCCTGCATCGCGGCTTTTAAAATTTGCTCGATTTGCCCATCCGTAGGCATCTGCTCGCTAAAACTTCGCACGCTCGTGCGGGTAAAAATTTCATCCATCTCTCGCTCCTTTTTTATCATCGTTTGCTCTTTTAAATTTTATCACGGCTCGGCAAAATTTTAAATTTCATCGCAGCCGATCCGTACGGCTGATTTAAG
>CALHQN010000342.1 GCA_938036585.1 uncultured Campylobacter sp. | reverse complement strand
AAAATTCTAAAATTCTAAAATTCTAAAATTCTAAAATTCTAAAATTCTAAAATTCCGTCCGCGAAAACCCGCGTAAATTCTGCAATCTATAACATCATCGAAAAGATTATGCCGAATATGATTAGCGGGATATTAAAGAAAATAAAGGTCGGCACGCAGGTATCCCACATATGGCTATGTCCGCCGTCGATATTCAGCCCCACGGTAGGCCCGAGCGTGCTATCACTCGCAGGCGAGCCCGCATCGCCGATACCCGCAGCCACGCCGATGATAAAGATCGTCGCCGCCGTGCTAAAGCCAAGCTGCGCGGCTAACGGGCAGTATATCGTAGCGATGATAGGGATCGTGCCGAAGCTCGAGCCGATACCCATCGTCACGAGCAGTCCGATGCCGATCATCAGCAGCGCGCCGCCTAGCTTGCCGCCGCTTAAAGTGCTCGCTACGTGCACCAGCTCGTTCACGCCGCCGGTTTCTTTTAAGATCGTGCCGTATCCTGCAGCGATCAACATCAAAAACGCGATGTATCCCATCATATGCACGCCCTCGTCAAATACATTATCCAGCTTCTTCCACTCGATGCCTTTGCTCGCAAGCATTACTAAAATTCCGCTAAGCGCGGCAAACGGAAGGGATTTGATCCAAATTTGCACCGCGAAGCACACCGCGATGCCCGCCAGAGCGCCCCATTCGCGCATACCCATCTTAAGCTCGCTAAAATGTGCGTCCAGGCTCTGTTTGGTTTCGGCATACTCCCTCGGCTTGCGGTAGTAGATCACGGCTAGGATGAGACCCACGAGCATCGGCACGGCACTTAGCCACATCACGCTTGATATGTCGCTTAGGCTTACTGCGATGCCGTTTGCGTTCATATTTTTTTCGATTAGCCCCATAAAGATAAGTCCGAATCCCAGCGGCAGCACCATATACGGTGTCTGCAAGCCGAACGTCAGCGCGCAAGCCACGGCGCGGCGGTCGATCTTTAGCGAGTTCATTATCTTGACTAGCGGCGGGATCAAAATCGGGATAAAGGCGATATGCACGGGGATTAAATTTTGTGAGAAGCACGCAAAAAAGGCGATCGAAAAGATAAAGACATATTTTTTGTCGCTTATTAAATTTGCCACCGCACGCACCAAGATCGCCGTTAAGTTGGTCTTTGAGATCGCACTTGCGATGACGCCTAACAGCAGATATGAAAGCGCGGTTTCTAAATTTCCGCCCATGCCGAGGCTGCCGGCGTTTTCGGGGTTGCCGTTTATGAATAAATTTATGGCATCACCCAGCGGGATCTTGCTTGAGAGCACGGCGCATATCGTGCCGATTAGGATCGCGAGCATTACGTTGCACCTCAACAAGCACAGCGCGCACATTACACAGATACTGATAAATACGGGATTGGTAAGCATCTTTTACCTTTTTTGGAATTTTTGCAATTATATAGAATTTAGGGCTAAATTTTGCTAAAATCGCGCAAAAAATCGGCTAGGACAGCGATGAAATATTTTTACTCCTCTTTTGTAGTAAGCCTAATTGCGCTTGCTATCGCATTTTATATCGGCGGTGCTGGTGCCGCTTATATCTGCGCGCTTTTGTGCGTGCTCGAAATCAGCCTCAGCTTCGACAACGCCGTAGTCAATGCCAAGGTGCTAAAAGATATGGCGCCGGTGTGGCAGAGCAGATTTATCCTCTGGGGCATTCCGATCGCGGTTTTTGGCATGAGGTTTTTATTCCCCGTACTAATCGTCGCCGCAAGCGCGCATCTGGGTCTTTGGGAAACCCTCGTGCTGGCGCTTAAGCAGCCTCAGCGCTACCATGAAATTTTAAGCGAGAACGAAGCGCAAATTTACGTTTTCGGCGGCGCGTTTTTGCTGATGGTCTTTTGCGATTTTTTCTTCGATACGCAGCGCGAGCTACACTGGCTAGGCATAATCGAAAATAACGGGTTCGTGCGATTTTTAAAGCGCATTCCAAACGCTCCCACGCTGATCGCTCTAGCCGCGGGGCTCGTGCTGCTTGCTAAAACGGGCTCGGCTACGCTCGGCGCGGCGTATTTCGGCGCGATCCTGCTCTATCTGCTCATCTCCTGCTTTGACCGCCTTTTCGGCACGGACGGCGTAAAAAACGGCCTTGCGGGCTTTTTGTATTTAGAAACTCTGGACGCTAGCTTTAGCTTCGACGGCGTAATCGGCGCGTTTGCGCTAAGCGATAATATCTTCATCATTATGCTGGGGCTAGGTGCTGGCGCGATGTTCGTGCGCTCCATCACGCTGTATCTCATCGCCCGCGGCACGCTGTCGCACTTTGCCTATCTGGAGCACGGCGCGCACTACGCCATCGCGTGTTTGGCGTTTATAATGTTTGCCAAGCTGAAATTTGAAGTAAGCGAGATCATAACCGGCACCGTGGGGATATTATTTATCGCGCTATCGCTCCTTTCGTCGGTGCTTTACAACCGCCGCAACAAACGCAAACTAATCGAAACGATCGCGGGAAACAACGAGTGAAATTTCATAGCGAGCTTTGCAGCGCGCGAGATCAAATTTTAAAATTTCAAGCTACCGCCGCAAGCGGTAAAATTTACCCGCTTGGGCCGCGTTAAATTTCAAGAGACGCTAAATTCCAAAAGCCGCTAAATTTAAAGACGCGAACGATGAGATTAAAATTTTACGAAAAGCGTTAAATTTTAAGCCGCAAGATGGCATTTTAAAATTCAAATCAGCGATCGCGCGAGCTTAAGCCTTTATCGCGCAATCTTTCTAGCTCCTCGCCGCCGAGAGACGTGCTCTTTGCGGGCTCGCCGCTCTCGCTTGCGCCGCCAAAAATCTCCTCATTCAAACGCAGCTCATCAATGATACCAAGAAGCTGCAAAATCTCGGCCTTTATCCGCTCGGCGTCTCTTAGCGTAGTGCGCGGCGAAAACAGCGCGGCTTCGAAGCGGTTTTTCGCGCCGTTTAAAAATAGATAAAATTTGCCGTCCATAAACGCCGCGCTAAGAGCGATCTTGGGCGCAAGCTTAAGCTTCAAAGCCCCGAGACGCCCCATAAAGCTAGGCGTCAAAAGATATCGCGCCTCGATCTTATCGCTTGCGAACACACGAAATTCCTCGCCGAAAATCACGTCGTCCATCACCTCCTGATCGCCTAAAAATTTAGTGCCTGGCGAGCGGTCTGCGATGATAGTTTGCCCCTTAAATTTCTTATAAAACTCGCACACCAAAACCGAGCCGCTAAAGGCTTGCACATATTCGCCGAGCCTCCAAGCGTTCCAAAGCGCGATCGCCGACAGCAAAAAAGCTGCGGAAAGATCGCTTTTAGCCCTTTGAGATAGCCTTACAAGCTCCATAGACTCGCGCGTTTCATAGATTTTTATCGCCTCGCTTAGGCTAAATTTCACCCCTTTATAAACGCCGCCTATCTGATCCTCGGCTACGAATTCATTATTCGGATAGATGCCCGTTTTGCGGATTTCTTCTTCGTCTATGCCGCTTTGCGGCTCGTATCTAAAGGCAGGATCGATATCTGAAATAATAGCGCGGATGAAGGCGTCTTTATAAAAGGCGTTGTACTCCCACTTAGCGATGGAATCATCATAAATCCCCCATACGCAGCTTACCGCAATTATCGGGATCATCGCGGACATCAGCACGGCGGAGGAGTATTCGTTTTGGATCAAGCCGTGGATAAACCAGCCGACGGAAAAAACCGCGATGCATAGCAATAAAATCAGCGGTTTTAGAAATTTTATCTTGCACTGCTGCTGCTTTTTTGCCAGTTCTTCTATCGCTCTGTCCATATCCAAAATTTAACTCCAAATTTGATTTTGCCAAAATTTCGCCCTTTATTTTACGCTAAATTTTATTAAAATTTCATCCGTTAAGCGGGTTTAAGATTTTTTATGCTATTTTTGCGACCTTATTTCGATCAAAAGGCGAGAGATGATAAATTTACCGAAAAATTGCGTGGTTTTTACCTATCCGAAAATGGGCGGCAGCGGCAAGTTTTTGCCCGCAGAGTTGCGCGACACGGCGGGGCTTACGGGCTGCACGCTTCAGTGCAAGGCCTACGAGAGCGCGTTTGCGCAGATAAGAGCCCTCGGCTTCGAGCTTATCGCCGTAGGTAGCATGGGCGAGGCGGGTACGAGCGAGTTTAAGCGCGCTACGGGCGCCACGTTTGAGTTCATAAACGACGAAAAATTCGAACTTGAAGCGCCGCTGCGGCTCGAAACCTTCACCACTGGCGACGGGAAGAAATTTTACCACCGTCAAACCCTGATTTTTAAAGACGGCAAAGAGATAAAGCGCTTTAGCCGTATCGCCGAACCCGAGCAAGATGCGCAAAACGTACTTGCGGCGCTAAAAAGCCTGTGATCGATCGCTTTGGCGGCGTGCTTTAAATTTCGCGCTTTAAACACGCTGCGACACAAAGCTGAAATTTAGAGCAGAGGCGCATTTTTATTAAATTCAGCATTTTTAATTAAAATGGCGCTAAATTTAACGGAGGCGGGTATGAAAAAATTTCTATTTTTGGCGCTATTTTGCGCACTTGCGGCAAACTGCGGCGAGAGCGCGCCAGCGGATAAAGCTTCTGCGGCGGATAAAACAGACAAAATAACGAGTATCGGCGAGACCGCAAGCGCGCGCTTTATAAAGAGCGGCAAGGCGAGCGCCGGCTCGCAAAGCAGCGCGGATGCGATCATTCAAACGGACGGAATTTCACGGGCGGATCTGCAAAGCTGCATCGTAAAAAGCGACGAAGGCTCCTGCGATCGCGTCGCGCGCGGTCTGAAAAGCGGCTGCGAGCGAAAAGATCAGCTGTCGTGCTTTTTCTACGCAGATGCGCTTGGGCGCGGCTTGGGCGTAGATAAGGACGTCGTGGCGTCGTTTGAGCTTTTTCGCGAGCAGTGCGATGCCGGCAGCAGCGAAGCTTGCTACGAGCTGTCGGTCAAATATCTCCAAGGAATCGGCACCCCTCAGAGCTTTGAGCTCTCGGGCGAGGCGCTAGACAGGGCGTGTAAAATGCGCAACAAGCGCGCCTGTGCGGTGCTCGATCTGCTGCCGAAAAATTAGCACGGCAGAGGCGGTAAAATTTCTGGCTTCGATCGCAAATAAGGCGCGTGAGCCTTTTAAATTTTAGCGGGCGACGGGTGCGGCGCAATGAAACAGTAAATCGGGGTGCGCGGCGGATAAATAAAATCAAAAGGAGTAAAGATGAAAGCTTTAAAGCTTGCGCTGGCGGCGGCGCTTAGTTTGGCAAGCGCGGACGGCGAAGCCAAAGAGTTTAAATTTAGCGGCGCAAAAACCAGCGCGCTTTTAGCAAAATGCAGCAAAAAGGACGCCGCCGCATGCTACGAAGCGGCGATGAGATACGAGCTGGGCGGTCGCGGCGTCGTGCGAAACCGCCTCAAAGCGCAGGGCTTTTTCGCAGGCGCGTGCGAGCTCGCAACCCTCGCTGAGCGGAAGCAGGGAGGCAAAACGGACGGCGCGGGCGGGCGCGCGATGAGCGATCTGCGCGAGCGAGCCTGTCTAGGCAACGCCGCGGCGCTGGAGAGCTTTGCGAGCGGGCAGTGCCGCAGCCTAGTGATATACGACGAGCTTTGCGAGGGCGGCTCGCAGGAGGCGTGCGACAATCTGGCGCGGATGAAGCGCGAAGGCTGGACCCCTAAGGAGAGCTGCAGCGAGGAGATAGTCGCAAAATTCGGCGACGGCAAGCCGCAGAGATGAAATTCCGCCCTATTTTACGGCGATAGAATTTAAAATTCCACGAGTATAAATTTGCCGAAATTTTACGTATTTTGGCCGAGCCGCCCCTTTAAAGCACGAAGTAAAAATTTCAAACCGCCCGCTCCCCGCACGGCGGCAAAATTTTAATCAATGCGGATTTAAAATGCCGAAGCGGACGGGCAGAAGCATACACCGCGAGCTGTAAATTCCAAAGCACAGATTTAATCGATTTAAATGTCGCCAGCTATGGCTCGCAAGGTGAAATTTAAATTTTAACCGCTACGAGTGATAAATCTCATATAAAAGGTAAAAAAGTGAGATTGGCAAAAAATGCGGCGCGAATAGCGATTTGGACGATATTTGTAAGCATATAGGGTTGAGGTAAAAAATGAGAAACTAAAATGCGAATTTTGCAATTTTCGCGCATTTTTTTCACATTTTTGAAAACGAGCCCTAGGGGGCTTCAAAATAGCTTCAAAGTTCTTTCAAAAAGCTTCAAAATCCCTAAAAATAGGCTTCAAATCACGCAGCGCAAAACCTTACCGACGATTTGTACTCGGATCTCGTCATTCGGTCCTATCTCATAGCTGCGGTATTCTTGATTGACGCTATTGACAAAAAGCGTGCCGTTTGGGTGCTTTTGTAGCAATTTTACCATAAAATTTCCGCCGAAATCTATGATATAAAGTCCATCCCCATCGAAGCTCGGCCCCATGCGTGCTATAACCCAGCTATCCGGATAGAGCATCGGTATCATCGAATATCCGACGACTTTGAGGCAGCGGATATTACGCTCGTTTACGGGTAAATTAAAAAGCATCCGAGAAAAAGGCACGAGCACGTCCGTATCGTATACTTCGACGCCTTCGATATCGACGCTCTCGCCCGCACCGACGGCCGAGCTCAGCTTACGGATGAAAATTTGATCCTCTGCGATCTGCTCTTTTTGTGACTTTTTAAGGTTCGCGGGACTAAGGGACAAATTTTTATCACTAAGGGACGACTTAGGGACACTAAGGGACAAATCATCGTGCAAATTTTTAACCTTAACGCCAAGCGCATTTGCGATTTGCGATAGATTCTCAAACGTTGGATTTGTTTTGCCGTTTTCATATCTCTTTATAGTCTCAACGGATACACCTGAAAATTTAGATAGATCCGCTTGCGTCCAGCCTTTTCCTAGCCGTAAAGCTTTAATGTTTGTGAAAGGTGTCATAAAAATTCCTTTTCTCTTGACTTAGTGTCATAATTGTGCTATAATTTCGCCATTAACGTTGAAATTATAAACAAAAAAGGCTTAAAAGATGGCACAAATTAGAAAAAATCTCAAAAAAGGCGGGCTCGCCGAAAAGATCGAGAGGCGAACGAATTTGACAATGAAAAAGTTTGCCGAGCTAAATGCACTAAGCTATCTAAGCCTGAAAAAAGGCTATTTAAGCGCCAAGAGCGAAAAGGTTTTGGCGCGCTATGGTATAAGACCTAGCGTAGAGAGCGAACGGGCTAAAAGCGGCGTGGGTGATGCTGCGGTGAGCGCATAAGGACACGGGCGGGTCAATATGTGGGTGAGTTCGAGGGCAGCTACCGAAATTTTGGGTGTGGAATACGAGCTGCTCAGAAAGGCAGCTTGGCGTGCTGAAAAACAAAGCAAAAAATTTTGCTCGATTAGGGGTCATATTTGCCACTTTACCTACACCGACGGCGTCGGTCGCGGTGGTAAAACTCTTCAAATTTGGATTGACGATAATCTGATAAACGGCGAAAACAGCGAAATTCCGCAGCAAAGCGCGCCCGCTCCCATTAAAAATAGCGCAGAGAGCGAAGATAAATGCCTGGAGCCCACGCCCTCCGCACCGCAAAACGAGTGTAGCGACGCAAGGCGAAGCCGAAGCGGCGTTTCTTGCGAGCGTAGCGAAGCAGAGCAAAACGCTCTGAGCCTAAAGATTAAGGATATAGAAAAGATGAATAAGTTAAAGGCAATAAACGAGCTAAAAAGCTGCCCTGCGGGCATGAGTAAGACGCTATGGGGCAAGGGGGTAGCGGCGAAATACGAAGTGAGCTTAAAGACGCTATATGCGTGGGCTAAGCTATTTAAGCAAAGCGAAGTGGAGGTAAGAAACGATGAGCTAAGCATTGATTTTAAAGCTAAGTTTAAAAGCTCCAGCTTTGAGATGAGCGCTTTAGAGTGGGCGGTGGGTTTTATGCTGCACAATCCGCTAGCTAGCAAGAGCTTTGCTTACGAGCAGCTGCAGGCCTATGCGAAAGATAATGCTCTTAAAATCGGCTCATACCAAAGCTTCGCCCGCCTAACTGCGGTGCCAGAGATCAAAGCGATGCTGCTTCGTGCAAGCTGCGGCGATCGCGGCGTACGAAACGAGTGGGCTATGCATATCATCCGCGATCTAAACTGCTACGAAAGTATGGAGATGATCTGCGGCGATCAGATAGTATTTGATTTCGATGCGGTAGGCCCCGGCGGGGAGGTAGTTAACCCCAACGCCTATGTTTGGATCGATATGGGAAGCGGAGCGATAATAGGCATAGATATAGTACTTGGAAAATATAACCGCTTAAGCGTGGGTAATAGCCTAAAGATGGCTTTGCGCTTCGGCATCCCGGATGCCATCTATACCGATAACGGAAAACCGGAGCTAAGCGAGTATATCACGGGCGTCAGATCTCAGCTAAGCGGGATTAAATTTAGAGATTTTGACGATCTGGCGCCAAATCTACTTCATAAAAAGGCAAAGGTAAGGAATTCTCGCGCGAAACCTATCGAAAATATCTTTAATCACGTCCAGCGCCGCATGGGCGAGATGGTAATAGCCGAGCGCGGCGGAGCGGGATACCATAAAGACGGCGATAGACAAAGCGAAATCGTAGCTAAATATATGAAGCAAAACCCGCTTAATTTTACCGATTTTATCTCATATTTTGAGCGGGCGGTGAGGTGGTGGAACGAGCACTATAACGCCTCTCGCAAAATTCATCCTTTAAAAAGCTTCTTAGATAAGTTGGGTGCTAAGCCTCGGGCGGTATTTGATGAAACTACGCTTGAGTATATCTTTAGCGAACGCAGATCTATCAGGGTACGTAATAGTTGCGTAAGTCTATCGATAATGGGCAGGAGGCGTACATATTCGCATCCTGCGCTTTGCAAGCTCGTAGGGCAAAACGTAGAGGTAAGGATAAACAGAGGCGAGGTAGAAAGCGTATTCGTCGTAGATATGAAAAATAATCGCCCTATTTGCGAGGCTCATCTGATAGATCGCATCGATCCGCGCGATCACACCGCGCTTAGCGCGCAGCTAGCTAAAAATGAGGCGGTAGTGAGCGCCGTTAGGCAGGCGTTTAGTTATTACGCAAACCTTTATAAACGCCCTAATACTATCAGCTCCTATGCGAGTACGGCGTTTGAAGTCGAGGCCCAAAGACAAAACAGCAGGCGTCTGCACTCCAAAATTGCTATGAGCAACGAGGAGCTTTTGGCGGCGATGTAAAGCGCCTTTAAAATCCGCTAGCGGGCGGATTTTATAAGCGTTTGCTTAAATTTAGCCTACGGGCAAAGGGAAGAGCGATGAGTTTAAAAGAAAAATTCGAGGTATGCAAGGCTTACGGCATAACCCTAGGCAAGATCGCAGATGCGATCGGCAAGAGAGAAGGCACCGTTAGCGGCGTGCTAAACGGCAAATATGACTCCTCTAAAAGCGAGCTATATGCCGCCGCGATCGAGGCGTTTTTAGATAAGGTAATTGCCTCTAATACTCCCAAAAAAGAGGCACAAAATGGCGGAGTTTGGTTAAGCCTGGCACAGCAAAAGATCAAGGAGCGCATCTATAGGATGGAGCAGACGAAGCTTAGCTTTTTCGAGCTCATTTTGGGCGAAAGCGGTATGGGTAAAACCTACCTACTTCAAAAGCTTACGGGCGATCTCGGCGGTATCTACGTAAAGGCTAGAAAGAGCCTAAGCGCCAGCGCATTTATGAGTTTACTGCTGCGAGCCGTGGGCGAAAAGCCTAAGGGCAATACGGATGATAAATTCGAGCAGTTTTGCGAGGCGATCGCAAACTTAAAAACACGTCTGATAGTAATCGACGAAGCCGATCTTTTCGTGCGCGATAACGATCTGACTTTTGAGCGAAAATTTGAGCTTTTGCGCGAGATCTATGAGTTTAGTAAGCGTGAAAACTTAGGCATAGCCGTAATTGCCGTAGGTATCGGAGTGCTTAGAAAGCGTATCGATAGGCTAGGAGGCTATCTGCAAAGTAGGCTTACCTACTCGCCGGAGATGACGCTCAGCCGCGACGAGCTCATTAAAATCGGCGAGCTTGCCGGCATCGACGAAGAGGTCTGCGAGTTTTTAGCCGAAGGGCAAAACGCAAGGCTATATGAAAAGACGGCGCTAAATTTAGCCTTAGGCTACGAGCAAAAGGTAGCCGCTAATTTAGTTTATCACGTACGAAAAAGATAGGAGTAAAAAATGAAAATTTCAAAAGATACAAATATGAAAATGAGCGATCTAAAAGCTTGCAAAGATGAGATCATAATCGCGCACTCATTCATTCTATTTCGCACCCCGCGGGGCTGGATCGCAAAGATGAGAAAGCGCGAGAGCATAGCGGTGCCGGTGCCGAGATTTCATCGAGGACTAGGAACGATTTGGAGTTAGGCAGCTTTGATTTTAAATGGCGCCCCACGCGGGCGTCTTATAAAGTTAAATTTAAAAGGAGTGGATATGAAATTTCCTAAAGAGCTTGAAGCAAAACGCACCAAGTGCATAGTATACACCCGTGTGATGGGCTACTTGCGCCCGGTAGAGAGCTTCAATATTGGCAAAGTAGGCGAGCACAAGCAGCGCGTACTCTTCGAAGAGAAGAAAGATGTCGCTAGTACTAAGTAAGCGCGATAAGCGGAAGCAAAAGGAAGGGTGAAATGCAAAGAATTCAGGGCTACCGTACGGACAAGGTATGCGCCGAGCGGGTGAGGATGCTAAAGGGCGATGCGGACGTAGCTTACCGCGAGCTTGCGGCAATGCTAGGCATCAGCGTCGAACGCGTCGCGATGATAGAGCGCACGGCGCTTGCGAAGCTTAGGCACCCGAAAAATCGCAAGAAGTGGATGGAGATATTTGAAACCATCGCCGAACTTGAGCGCTGCGAAGCTCAAAGGCTCGGTAGCGGCTGGAGCCTGAAAGGAACGAAGAGTTGAAGCTAAAGGATTTGATAAACCTAAGCGCACAGGATTATAGCGCCGCAGCTATTCGAGAGCTGCACGCAAAGATGAGCGCCGCCGTGCCTGATATGGTAAGCGTAGGTCTTCGCTCGGTGCGTCGCGACGAAATAAGAGGCGGGTTGCTCGTAAAGGGCTGGGCATTTTATGTGAGCTTTTGCTACGGGGATAAAAAGCCTTGTGCCGAAATCGCGAGCTTCGGTAGGCTTCACATTTGCGCCGATGAAACTATGGCGGCAGATCCGTATATAGAAAAGATTTTAAGGCATTTAAAAGAGCCTTAATAACGCCCGAAGCTTTTAATGGAGCTTTTAAATTTAAAAATTCCATTAAGCGCTTAATGAGCTCAAAGTGCGGCAGAGGAGTTATATCAATAGCTCAAGGTGGGTAAAGCCCTGAAAAATCAAAAGAAAGGTCGAAGAAATGACGATAGTAAATAGCGATATAGATGTCTTAGTTGACGCCTTGCGAAGCTTAGGTGCAGGAGCGCTTTTAGGCGCAGCCGCAGAAAATTTAAAAGAAGCCATAAGGGCGGTGCAGATCACGGGGAAAACAGCCGGGGTAACGATAAAGATAAGTGTGAAATCCGATCCCAATTCTGAGGGTGAGGTGCTGGTTTTTGGAACTACTAGCGCTAGCCTTCCAAAAGAGCCCGTAAAAGCTAGATTTTATGTCTCAAACGAGCTACTTCCGGTGCGAAATGCGCCTAATCAGCTCGTAATGAAAATGTAAATTTGAAGAAAGGATAAACAATGCAAGAAAAAGAGAGTAAATACGTAGTACCTAGCGTAGTGCTGGATGAAGACAAAAGAGCCATACTAAGGCACCAAGACTACGGAATATCCGAAGTTTTACTAAAAGAGCCTCTAAGAAACAAATATACCGTAGACGCTCTTGACGTAGATAGCTTCGTTGATCTAGTCAATGAATATAAAGAGCCTAGCTCAAAGCTGTTTTTCGACGATAAAAGCATAAAGTGCATCGTCGATTTCAATTCAAAAGACAAAGCGGAATTTTGCGAAAAACGCATAAATTTAGGCTTAGGCGTTACGCCGTTTTTCAAAGCTTTTGAGGATAGCGCAGGTAAAAGCCTAAGTCAGCGCGACTTCGTATTTTTGCTTAAAAGCCTATTTATGTTTATTACATCTATTGATGGCAAGCCGAACGACGATATGGACGTAATAGAGCTAGCAGAAAGCTTGCAGGCGGTCAGGAAATTTGACAGCGTGCAGAAAAATACCAGCTCAAAGATCAGCCTAGACGTAGAGATCAAATCAGGTGCGAAAGAGACTATCCAGATGCCAAAAAATATCACTTTCACGCTGCCCGTTTACGAGGCCGATACGGAGATCAGAGGCGAATTTAAATGCGAGCTTTTCGTAAGTATCGATGAGGAGAGGTTCGGTCTAAAGCTAGTGTGCTATACGGCGGAGGTTTCAAGACGTGAGGTGCTAAGCAAGATAGTATCAAAGATCAGCGAGCGCTGCGAGGGGGTGAAAGCTTTTAAAGCTAGCGTAAATTGATTTTACAGAGCCCTTTTCAAGGGCTCGATAAAGTTAAATTTAAAAGGAAGGAGAGAGAAAAAGATGGACAAACGAACGGCAAGGCTTTGTTTCGTAAGCTCGCCGTATGCAAGTATCCCGTGCAAACATGATCGAGATCGCGACTACTATGCCCGCAAGCTTGCCGAGCAGGCCTGCGCCATCGTGCGAGCTAACGGCTACGAACCCATAAGCCCAGTGCTTGCATGGTTGGGAGTGTATAGCGAGCTGGAGCGAGATCGCATAATGAAAAACTGCGAGGAGCTCCTCTCGGTATGCAGCTACTACTACTTTTTTGCCTGCGAAGGCAGTGAAAATAGCAAGGGCATGGCATACGAGCGAGAGCTTGCAAGGCAGCTCGGCGTGAGGGAGCTGAAATTTAGTCTTTTTGATGAGTGAGAGGCATGCGGTGCGGATCGTAAAAAAGAGTAAAAATACGCTTCCGATCTGCCTAAGATACGGCTATGTCATAAAATACAGACTAGCTAAAAGATTTAAAATTTTAGGAGAAAAACTATGGAGATCAAAAACTTCGCAGACGTCGATAACGCGCTAAAGCGAGTATGTGAGCTTGAGGTGGCATTAGCCGATATTAATGGCGAAATAACGCTAAAGTGCAATGAGATCAAAGACGCGCAAAAAGCTAAGGTAGAAAAGCTCGATAGCGAAAAGAAATATATCGAAGCTCAAATCACCGCATTTTGTGAGAGTAATAAAGCAGAATTCGCAGAAAAGCGCAGCAAGGATTTCACCTTCGGCAAGATCGGATACAAACTAAGTAAGAGCGTAAGCTTGCCGCGCATCAAAGAAAAGGTCGAAAAGCTCATCAAAGCGCTAAAGAGCTATAAGCTTGATGATTGTATCACGTACGAAGAGACTATAAACAAAGAAGCGATCTGTGAGCTTGATGACGCAAGCCTCGTTAAGCTTGGGCTAAAGCGCACGGTGAAAGACAACTTCCGCATAGAGACTAAGATAGAAAATTTGCAAAGCGCAAATGTCTAAAAAGGATAGCAGATGAAAAACGACTCGCTAACTTCAAAAGAGAGCATATTTCAAATATACTGGAGCAAATTTAAAGGCTCAAGAGATAATAAAAATAGGCTTTTGCCAAGATATGTAAGAAGAGCGAAGCTCCAACACTTTGTTAAAGGGCGTTAAGCCCTTTATAAAAATGTCTAATGGGAGAATATAAAATGACGAGGACAGAAATGATCGAGATTATGCAAGCCTACGAGAGAGGTGAGGAGATAGAAATAAAGGAAAACGAAAAAGAGGACTGGAGGGAAATAAAATATCCATTTTGGGTTTGGGAAAATTTTAAGCTTCGTATCAAGCCAAAAGAAAAACAGCCGAAATTCAAAATAGGTGACGTGCTCGTTAGGCTAGAGTATGGATGCAAACCTCTTGGAAGATGCGATATCCACCAAATAATTAAAATAACCGATAAATTCACGCTCGAAATCGAAAGCGGTATAAAAGTTTGCTTTGATGAAGAATACCTCAATAGCAATTTCATCAAGTCAGATGACGTCCTTTGGTTTTGGGAGTACCAAGAATCTGATGGCAAGTGGAACACAACGCCTCGCAGATATACGAAAGAAGCGCTAAAAGAATATCTTAAAGATCCTTCGACTGCTACTCCTCTTTACGCGCTTGGGTTTAGGCTGGCAAATAAATAATTTTAAAGGGCTTTAAGCCCTTTAACAAGCCTTTTAATCGGCTTTAAAGGCTTGTTAAAGAGTTTAAATTCAAGGACTAAAAATGACAAACAAGCAGCGTGTGCATATAGCAAATTTAGCTCGCAAAAAGCACATAGCAGCGTTTGAGCGGCTACATAGCGCTATCGGCTACGATCTGAGTTTCTATCGTTTTAAAAACGGCAAGCTCAACATAAGCAAGCTTGCAAGATGCGCTGGGATCAGTAGAAAATTCGCCGAGCGTGAGCTTTGGAGGAAGGGATTATGATGAAAGAACTAAAATTTAAGGTATTTTTTAAAATTGATGGACGGATCTATGAGGTGCTCAGCATAGACTTCGTAAACGAAGAAGTTTCACTTTGGGATGAAGAAACTAGCGAGGGTTTTGAGGCGAGTTTCGAAGATATTGAATTATTGCAATTCGCCGGTTTTAAAGACAAAAACGGCGTAGAAATTTATACTGGATACATCGTTAGATGGGATCTGTTTACTTATGAAATTTGCTTTAATTGCGGATTTTATATGCGTGAATTATCGAAATTCGCGCCTGATATTCCGATTACGAAAGGATGTAAAAATGCCTCAGGCGGGTTTGAAGTTCTTGGCAATATCTATCAGGGCAGAAAATGGGAGCAAAAATAATGCAGCTCTTTTTAATATTCGCAAGCACGATATTTATCACACTTAGCATCACGGCGATAGTAGCGCTTGTGTTGCTAAAAAGCTAAAGGACAAGCGATGACCAAATCCCAAGAGATTTACCGTAAAAAGCTTCTGGCGATGATCCATCTGCACCCATTTTATAAGCATGCTGCGCAAGAGGGAGCATGGAGCGTATTTTTGAATAGCTGGGGCGTAAGCAGCTGCGCCGAGCTCAGCGCAAAAGAGCTTTCAAACGTATTAGCGGTGATGGACGGCAAGGCCGCTCCTCATAGATTTATAGACGCCGCGACCGCTTCGCAGGTATTTGCTATAAGAAATGCGTGGCAAAACGTAGCGAGAAACGTAAGTGAAACCGCGCTGTTAGCCTTTATAAAGCGCATTATTAAGCAACCTTGCGCCGATATCTCAAAAATAAGCAAAAGACAAGCCTCACGCGTTTTAGCCGCTTTGAGGAAGATGGGGGAGGCCAGATAGTGTTTTGTCCGAAGTGCGCGCACGAAAAAACCGCCGTGTTAAAAACCGTAAAGGGGCTAAAAAATATCCGTATGCGTCGCTGCGAAAAATGCGGTTATACCTGGATCACCGAAGAAAAGCCGCTCAAGGATAAAAGCTTGGCGGATTATGTAGAGTATATCGATGAGATAGATAAAAAGGCATAAAAAGTTCAAAATCCGCCCGGTTTGGAAAAATTAAAAGGTAAAAAATGAGAAATTTAGCTAGATCCTTAATAAGATTTAAAATTTTAAAAGCAAAGGGCGAGGTAGAAGCCCTACTACAAAACTACTCACAGACGCAAAGACAGAGGCTGGAGCAGATCTTAGATGAAATCGTAGCTCTTAGCACGCAAGAAACGGATGCATCTACGTTAAAAAAGCTACTCCTAGATAAGGCTGCAAGTGCAAATATCGAGGTTAGTCCACAAGATTTAGAAAGCATATATATCATCCTTGCACAAAAGGTAAGCAAGAAGCTTGCCGTAGCGGCTGCGGGGCATATTAAAGAAGCCGTTAAATTTAGCTTTGACACCGTCGATGCCGAAGCGATCGAGGCTATGCGCAAGGGATTTTATTGGATGGGCAAAGAATACAACGAAAGGTTGCAGAATAGGCTAAAAGATATTATCGAGCGGGTTTTTAAAGCAGAGATTGCAAACGAGGAGGTGGGCTCCGCGCTGAAAGAGGAATTTGGCTCTATTATAAACGCAGATGAGAGCTATTTTAAAGGAGTAGCCGACCATATCGCACTTCAGGCGCAAAACGTAGCTGCCGTGACGCAAGGAAGCAAATACGGCGTGCAATTTTACAAGGTACTTGCGATCTTGGACGATCGTACTACAAAAATTTGCCGCAGCATGCACGGGCGCATAATACCCGCCGAGCATCTAAGCGCGCAGGCGGATAAAATTTTAAACGCTCGTAGTCTTGCCGATAAAAAAGCCGCCGCCGCGTGGCGGGATCAGGCCTTTTTCGGCAAGAGTTTGCCTAAAAACTTCGGTCTGCCTCCGTATCACTTCCGTTGCCGCACGGAGGTAACGCCCGTGTGGATCGATGAAGAGGAAGAAGATGGAGTGATGATGCGAAACACGCGGCCGCTAAGCAATGATGAGATAATCAGGCATATCGATAAAATCAGCGTGGAACGCGTGCTAGATCTAAAAGCGGCGAACGGCAGGCACGGGTTAAAAAATAGATTAAAACGAAACGAAAAGCTAAAAAGCGATATAATAAAAGCGTTAAATTCGATAATTGCTATAGCCCCTAAAAAGGATGAGGAAAACTTAAGCAATGCCGTAAGCAGCAATGGCTATTTTATGGTATTTGACGGTAATAGAATAGTAACGGCATACAAGCCAAGCAAAGGCGCGCAGACGTATTTTAGGGAAAAAAGCCTAATGTTACAACAAGAAATAATTAAGAGGTGGTGGTAAAAATGAGAGATTTTACCCTATATATCGATGATGCCGAATGGGGCGTATATCAAAAAGATTATAACCTTTGGGCGGGAGAGGATTACGATAAAAAGCTTGCGGATAGATATCCCTTTGCTACGCTTTGCATAAAAGACGGCCTAATTAT
>CALHQN010000341.1 GCA_938036585.1 uncultured Campylobacter sp. | reverse complement strand
TACGTACCGATCGATGTCCCAGGCGTCGCTGCGCGAGCAAGACCCCGCATCGTCCACATCTGCCGTATCTGCAGACACAAGACAAAACGGTACCTCGCTAGAGCTTTCGCTTTTTAGCTACGCATACCAAATAAAGCCCTCGTCCGTCGCGACTTTTTCAAGCTCGCCAAATTTCCAAGCTATTTTTTGCATTTTATTTCCGCCCGTTTTTGCGTGTTGTCTTTTAAAATTTTAATGCCGCGCCCGTTTTTACGCGCCGTGTTTAAATCTGCACCGAAGTAGAATCCCGCTCGCTTTTTAAGCAGACGAGCAATGATAACGAAGCAGATTACTTTTAAATTTTAAAATTTCAATGCAAGCCACTTTAAAATTTCAAAAGACCTACTGCCGTCCGTCTCGCGCGGCGATGAAATTTTAACGCCGCGTCTTACGGCGAAATTTTAAAATTTCATCGCGCCGCGGGGATCGCGCCGTAAAATTTCAAGCCGAAATTCTAACTCAAAATTCCACGTCCGCAGCACAGAATTTAAAACTCAAAAATTCCATCGCGGCGACTTAGAATTTTACTCGCTAAGTTTTACGAATTTTACACGCTTTTAATCCGCAAATTTAATACACCTTTACGAGCCGTAAATTTTTTAGATATATGACGCCGTCAAAAACACCGCCCCCATTCGGCGCGGGCCAAGAAATGGCGATTCTTTTCGGCTCCCTGTCATATTCGGGCGAGCAACGATTCTTGGAGCAGTCTATTTTAAACACCTCTTTATCGTTGCTGTCAAAATCCGTCAGGGTAGAATTTTTAGGAATTTCCAGCGTATGGATTATGCGATACGGCTCGCCCTCTTTTGTGCGGGCGGACGTTATTTTTATTAGCGTGTCTGTGCTGCCGTCCGAAGTCCTATAGACCCCGTCTTGCCCCAAGCCCGCCAGCTCGAATTTTTTCTCCTTGCTATAAAATGCCGAGATTATAGAGCAGCCGCTAAAAAGCAAGGTCGCCGCAAATAACGCAAACGCTATCATTTTTCCTCCTTAAACGGGTTAAATTTAGTTTTTAAAACTATGAATAGGAGCCGGTATCTGGCCGCCGCGGGCGATGAAGTCTGCGGATGAGTTTTTATTTACGCTCATCACCGGCGCGCTGCCGAGTAACCCGCCAA
>CALHQN010000340.1 GCA_938036585.1 uncultured Campylobacter sp. | reverse complement strand
GGCTAGTTTCGGCTAGCCGCTGCTTTAAATTTACCCACACGCTGGCGTTCGCCGCCGATTTTAACTTCAAATTTTATCTTTTCATACACAGCGCGTTTATGCGTCTTGGTTTCAAACATATCGTCTTTGATCTTGTCGTTTTTATTGCGTTGCCGCTCGCTGCGCAAAATTTTGCGAGCTTGAAATTTTTGCGGCGCCTTTGTTTGGATTATACAGATCGCCTGCGCAGAGCTTAAAGAGAGCGGAGCGGTTAAAATCAGGCGCGGTATTATTGTAAACGGCGCAAAATTTTACGTCCACCGTTACGCGCAAGCGCCGCCGTAAAAGGTGCAGTCTTGCTAGCTCGCACCACCGATGAGTGCGTTTCGTAGTGCCGCGAACGAATGAGCTTGCGATGAATACGCACTACTGCGCCGAGTGCGGGCTGGCTACGATAAAGTCACGCCGCTGCGCTAAGTAGAGCAGGCTTATTCGCCGTCCTGCGCCTCTTCGGTGAAGCTAACGATGCGCGGAGTTGCGATGCGCGCGTAATCCTGTGCGTTTAGGATGATCGAGTGATCGAGCAGGCCCGCGTTGAAAGCGATCTCTTCGAAGCGTCCGAACAGCGACGGATCGGCGATTAGCAGCAGCTTGTCGTGGAAGCTAAAGGGCGGCACCGAGCCGATGACGCAGTCCGTGAGATCGCCCACTTCATCGGGGCTTACGAGCGATGCTTTCGTGCCACCGAGCCCCTGCGCCAGGCGCTTTAGATCTGTTTTGTGATCGGCTGCGAAGACCGCTAGGACGTAGATTCTGCCGTTTCTGCCCGCGGGTTTGTCGCTAGGAAGCTTCAGCTGCTGCGGCACGTTGGCGCAGATTTGATCCGCAGTTAAAGTTAAATTTCCCGCGCAGGCGCCGTTTTCGCAGCCTTGAGCGGTTGCAACGCAAGAAGCATTGGGGTTTTGCGCGCTATCCGCTAAATTTAAATTTTGCGCGAAAGAGATTTGCCCGTCCTTAAAGCCCTTGATTGTGCAAACCAGCGCCTTTGCGCCTTGACCTAGCTGCGTGCCGCGGATTTTGGCGACTTCGGCGGAGGTGCCCGCGCTTTCGTGAGCTACGACGCGGAAGCGCGCCCCCTGCTGCGTCAAAAGCTCTTTTAGGCTTTCAAAAATTCTCTCTGACATGCTCTCTCCTTGTTTTTGCGAAATTATACTGAAATTTTAACCAAACGACGCATCGGCGCCAAATTTTGCAGCCTCGCCGCCTTCACCGGCGCAATGCTTGCCGCCGCCGCATAGGCTTTGTATGTCGTGCATTACGGCTAAATTTTTAAAATTTAAAAGGCGGATAGGCTAGAGCGCGCCAAATTTTGGCGCGCAGGCAAGGGCGCCAAATTTTACGGCCGCCATCTACGCAGAAGCGCGATGAGGTCCCGCCGCGTAAAATTTACGCACAGATGCAGCAAAATTTCGCGGTTAAAATTTACGCAAAGGCGCAGCCTGGTTTTTAAAAAGGGCGGTTAAATTTTCTGCGCGCGATTTTATTTTTTACGAGCAGTTTGACTTTTACGCGCGGTACGGCTAGCTAGCTCGTTTGCGAACAGCCAGTTTTCTGTGGTACGGCCATCTATAGGCGGGTCTTAAAAGCAGATCGCGTATCTCTTTTGCAGGCGGCTAAGCCTTTCTACGTGCACGGACTCGCGCGATGACCTGCCAGAGCCCTGCGTCGCTTCGCAGCTCCTTCCGCCACGAAAACGACGCCTCGCTCATCTGTGAAAAGACATAGCGCATCGCCCCCTCGCCGTTTTGCACGAGCACGATCTCTTCCGCCTCCTTGTGTGCGGTTAGGCGAAGTGCCGTGCCGACGCAGCCGTAAAAAATATCCCACGTCCCGCTTGCGGGCTCATAAATCCTTATCGTCGTGCCGTATTCGGCGTCCGGTTGCGGATTTGCGAGCCGCTGTTCGCGCGAAGGCACGATAAACACGTCCTGCACCGCGGATCCGTCCAAAACCCGCGCAAAGAGCCACTCGCCTCTAACTTCGCGCGGCGTGCCGCTCTGCAAGCCGTCCGTCCACCATATGTCCCAATCGCCGATGAGCGGCGCGAAAAAATCGTGCTCGCTCGGTATCTTTGCGCTCCGCTCATCGCTGCACAGAGCCTTTGCAAATCCGCTTTTTTGCATCAACGCTTCTGCGAAATTATTTCATCTTGCGGATTTTAGGCTCTTTGCTCTCTACGAGTTCGTAAATTTTAAGCTCGACCTTGACGTCTTTGGGCGCCAAAATTCTAATTTCGCCGCCGTCGTAGGCGAATGGATGCGTGAGCTCGTAATAGATCCGCTTCTTTTGCTTCTTACCGTCGCATAGCATCAGCGTTTGAGCAAGCTCATCGCCGCCGCTAAACTCGTAATAAAGCCCGTCCGAGCCCTCTTTTTGCTTTATTTTGCCGCCGATCAGATACGCGTCGTTGCAGTCGGCTTTGATCTCTTTTGAAAAGACCGCTTCGACCTTAAACTGCTGCGGCGGCATCTTTGACGGCGTTAGCTCAAAGACGTTTAGCTGCTTTTGCGCCTCGCCGCCGAACAAAAACAGCGGCAACAAAAAGAAAAATACGCTTTTTCTCATTTTTTGCTCCTTGAAAAGATATTTTTATTCAAAATTTTAGCGAAATTTTTACTCATTAGTCTGAAATTTCAATCGACTTCGTTTTTTCTTATAATACAGATGATGTCTTTTAGCGCCTCCGTCTCTGGTTTTAACGCCTCGCTATCGGTTTTTTGCGCGGTGCTCTTTTTGTTCGCTAAATTTTTGCTAGAGCCTTGCGGCGAGGGTTTTTCGCGCGAGTTTAAAGCCTTGACGACGTCGCGCGAAATTTCGCCCTGCGTTTGCACGGTGGAAATTTCGCCGCTAGCAGCCCTACCGGCCCTGCTCGTGCGGCGGCTTAGCACGCTTTTGACGCTTATCTTTTCGCCTGCGTAAAACGCCTCGCAAAGCCCGCCTCGCGCCTCATAGTCCGTCACTTTTACGCTGCCTTCTTGAAATTTATAAAATTTTACCCGTTTTGCTCTGCGCAGCTCTTCGGTTCCGCCCCATACGTCGCTCTGCGCGTCAAGATCCGCGAGCGCAAATGCGCCGTCTGCCGCCTTATACATATTGCCGAGCCTTATCGGTATGCGTTCGCCGCTCTTTTTGGTAAGCACGAAGCCGATCTTTTCGCCATCTTTTGGGTGCGGGCGGAACTGCTTGGAGAAAAACGCCGTGAAAAATGCGACCTCCTTGATCTCGCCGTCGGTGCCTAGGTATCTCGTCCAGCCTTCTTCGGGCACGTCGATCTCAGCGACGTCTCGCCCGTCTTTTGCGCCGCATTTTAAGCCCGCGCAGCCGCTAAGCGCTAATGCCGCAAGCGCGGCTAGAAATAGATTTTTCATATTTTCCCTTCAAATAAATTTTGGCTCAGAGTAGGGCGCTCAGGCACGTAATCCGTAGGGCATTATTTTAGGCTTGCGGGATAGCCGCTAAATTTTTCGATCCAGCCGTCCTCGCCGTATCGCTCGCCGCAAAGCCCGTCCGAGATCGGCTAGATTTTCGCCCGCCTCGTCCGCAAGCTGCTAGCGCTCGCTTTGCTCGAAAAAATTTAGCGTCTCATGCAGGACGTGATCGGTAAGATGCGCGCAAAGCGTCCTTAGCGCCTCCCTCTGCTGCGGCGAAAAGTCCGCTATCGATGCATACAGCCACTCGCACCGCGCGCCTTTCATCTGCCCGCTCATGACCGCATCCAGCCACGCCAGCGACCCATCCATGAGCTGCCGCACATATTCCCGCCCAAAACTCTGCAAGCTATCCGTTTCTACCATTTTGTCCTCCTGCATTTAAATTTTAAAATTTTTGGTACCTCGCCTAAATTTAGATCGAAATTTACTCCCTAAGCCCATTTAAGCTTTTTGCGTCCTAAATACGGCGCGCCGCATTTCACCTTTTATAAAATTCTACCTAGCTGGCGCCGTTTTTTATCGTTTGCGCTGCTATTTTACCGCGCCGCAAAATTCGCGCTGCACCTCAAAGCCCAGCGTCGTTTAAATTTTAAAATCCGAAAGTTTGCGACCAAAATTTTAAAATTTAAGGCTCGATGAAATACGTTTCGGCGCGATGGTATGCGCCGCTTGAAACTTTAAATTTTAAAAACTCACACTTCGCCTC
>CALHQN010000339.1 GCA_938036585.1 uncultured Campylobacter sp. | reverse complement strand
CTTTACGCGCAGGCGTATTTTGCCTACGACAGCAAAAAATCGGGCGGCTACACGCGCTCGCACCTGCGCTTCGGCAAAAGACCGATACGCTCGACCTATCTCGTCTCCGATCCGCATTTCGTCGCCTGCTCGGTCGCTGCGTATCTGGACATCTACGATGTTATCGGAGGCATCCGCGAAGGCGGCACCTTCCTTTTAAATTCCATCTGGGATGCCGAGCAGACGGCGGCAAAGCTTCCAAACAAGGTCAAAAAAATTCTAGCCCAAAGACGGGTAAAATTTTACATTCTAAACGCCACCAAGCTAGCGCACGAGATAGGGCTAGGAGGCCGTACCAATACGATCATGCAATCGGCGTTTTTCAAGCTTAGCGGCATCATCCCGTTTGAGCAGGCGCAGAGCTATATGAAGGAATACGCCAAGAAAACCTACGCCAAAAAGGGCGAGGCGGTCGTGGCGATGAACTGCGACGCGATCGATAGGGGCGCGGACGCTTTGGTGCAGGTAGCGATCGATCCTGCGTGGGTAAATTTAAAAGATGACGCAGCGGATACGAACGACAAATACAAGGGTGACGAATTTATAGAAAAGATCGTAAAGCCGATGAACGCGGCGCGCGGCGATAGCTTGCCGGTGTCGGCGTTTTTAGGACACGAGGACGGCGGGTTCGACGCGGGCAGCACGCGATTTGAAAAACGCGGCGTGGGCGTCACGGTGCCTAAATGGATCGAGCAAAACTGCATCCAGTGCAACCAGTGCGCCTTCGTCTGCCCGCACGCCGTAATCAGAGCGTTTTTGCTAGACGAAAAGGACGAGGCCACCGCGCCTTTAAATTTAAAAGATCACCTGCTAGAAGCCAAGGGCAAGGAGCTGAAGGGGCTAAAATATAAGATCCAAGTAAGCCCGCTAGATTGTACGGGCTGCGCGCTTTGCGCCGAAAACTGCCCGAGCAAAGAAAAATCGCTCGTCATGGTGCCGCTTGAAGAAGAACTCGCGAAGGGCGAGCAAGAAAGCGCAGACTTTTTATTCGAGCACGTAAGATACAAAGACGATTTGATGGACAGATCAAGCGTCAAGGGCGTGGGTTTTGCGCGCCCGTATTTTGAATTTCACGGCGCGTGCCCGGGATGTGGCGAGACGCCGTATATCACGCTGATCACGCGACTTTTCGGCGATCATATGATCGTAGCCAACGCCACGGGCTGTAGCTCGATCTACGGCGGATCGGCGCCTTCGATGCCGTACCGCAAGGACGAGAATGGCCGCGGCGTCGCGTGGGCAAACTCGCTTTTTGAGGATAACGCCGAGTTTGGGCTGGGAATGAAGATCGCAAGCGAGACGCTGCGCCATAAGATCGAGGATCTTATGCTGGGCTCGCTCTCAAGCGTGCCAAACGCGCTAAAGGCGCTTTATCACGACTGGATCGAAAACAGAAACGATACGCTAAAATCCGCTCAGATTAGAGATAGGCTGGTGCCGCTACTAGAACAAAATTTAGATGCGCCCGGGGTTCGTGAAATTTTAGAACTGAAGCAGTATCTAAACAAAAAATCGCAGTGGATCATCGGCGGCGACGGCTGGGCCTACGACATCGGCTACGGCGGGCTCGATCACGTGCTGGCTACCGGCGAAGACGTGAACGTGCTGGTGCTAGATACGGAGGTTTACTCAAACACGGGCGGGCAGAGCTCCAAGGCTAGCCGCCGCGGCTCGATCGCGCAGTTTACCGCAGGCGGCAAGGCGGTGCAGAAAAAAGACCTCGGTCAGATCGCAATGACCTACGGCAACATCTTCGTCGCGCAGGTAAATTCCAACGCAAACCAAGCCGCGACGCTAAAAGCGATCATGACGGCGGAGGCTTACCCGGGACCTAGCCTTATCATCGCGTATTCGCCGTGTATCGCGCACGGCATCAAAGGCGGCATGGGGAGCTCGGGCGATCAAGCCGAGCTTGCGAGCAAATGCGGCTATTGGCCGACCTACACCTTCGATCCGCGGCTTGCGGCGGAGGGCAAAAATCCGCTTAAAATTTCATCCAAAGAGCCGGACTGGAGCCTTTATGAGGAATTTTTGCTAAACGAGGTGCGCTACAACGCGCTTAAAAAGATCGATCCGGAGCACGCGGGCAAGCTTTATGAGGCAAACAAAGCCGATGCAATGAGGCGCTATCGCCAGCTCAAGCGGCTTGCGAATGCCGATTTCGGCGATGAAATTTAGACTTTGATTCTCGGGCAAATTTTGCCCGAGCCGCTTTTTTTGGCGGCGGAGAGCGGAGATTATTTATGCGCTCCACCGCCGCTCGCCGCTAGATTACACAAACTTTACCGCGCGGCTAAATTTAAAATTTAGCCGCGTATGATTTGGCTCCGAGATAAAATTTAAAATTTTAAATTGCAAAATCAGCCCCTTTAATTTATGGATAAAATTCCGCCGATAAAATTTTACTCGGCGTTTGCTTTCTGTAGTTAATTGCGCCTGATGGTCTTCTGCTTTTATCTTTTCGGCTTGTTAAAATTTCAAATACAGCCCGCTAAATTTTATACGCATTATCAGTTAAATTTAATCTTTCTCTGTTATAATAACGAATATCAATCATAAAAGGGGATGAAATGAACGTTTTGGTCATAGGAGCGGATGAGATTACGCCCATTAAGGCGGTTTTAAAGGACCTTGGCGCGAGCAACATCGAGCACTGGGACGCAAGAAACGAAAATCGCGTAAATCG
>CALHQN010000338.1 GCA_938036585.1 uncultured Campylobacter sp. | reverse complement strand
AATTTAAATTTAGCCTTGGCGACGAGAAGGCATCGTGCTTTAAATTTAAAACCGCGCGCAAAATTTTGGATGAAATTTTGATATAAAAAGGCGGCTAAATTTTAAAATTTCATCAAATTTAGCCGCGAGATAGGGCGCTTATTGTCTTTCGTAGAAGCCCGCTATAACATCTTTTGACTTCATTTTATTTACGGGATCTTCTTTGCCGTTCGTGATAAGTTTAAATTTATCAGACAGACTTACGCTTTTACCCTCATTTACGATAAAATTTAGCTCGATAGCAAGCTTTGATGATCCACCTTCTTTCTTATGCCCAAAGCTTGCGTCCAACTGCTCTGCCGTTATTTGCGAGTAATAAACGGCTGCTTTTAAGCACTCCATAATAGAGTCCATGTAGATTTCGGTATTGCTTTCTTTTAGTATCTCCCCTTTTAATTTGTCGTCACAATCAACCGACTTCCATTCCTCCTCAAAAATTCTATTTTGCCTTTGGTTTTTAAGCGTTTCTTGAAATTTAGCTTCGTTTAATTTGCAGTGTTCTTTTGCCAGCTTAAACAAACCCTGCGCGTCGTAAGCCTTACCCTCATAAAAAGTCATAACTCTTTTTAAAGACGAGTCTAGCATCTCTTGTTTATATGATTTAAGCCTCTGCTCTACATCCACGTCGCAGAGCATCTTAACCGTCTTTAATCCGCCGTTTTCCTCTTTGCTCCACGTGATATTTTTGCAGATTTTCGAGCCCTCAATCGCCGCGCCGATACTCATAGATTTAAAATCTGGCAAGGTGTAGTTTTTGACAAGCCCTACATCGTCATCGCCGCATCCCGCAAAAATAAATGCCGCAAGCGCAGCGCCCAATACGTATTTCATACTCGCTCCTTCAAGAAAAGTTAATGAATAATGCTAGCCATCTCTGTTTAATAATGGATAAATTTAGAGCTTAAATTTGAGATAAATTCGTAAAGCGCTAGAGATCAAGAATGCAAAGGTGAAATTTAATGAAAGAATTTGGCGAGAGAGGGAGGGAATCGAACCCCCCGGAAAACGGTCAACCGCCCTCCTATCGGATTTGAAGTCCGCAGACGCCACCAGGTCGCCATCCTCTCCAAATACAGTAAATTATAGCGAGATAAAATTTATTTAGCTTTAAAGAGGCTAAATTTTAACCCTTTTCGGCTCATTATTAGCGAAGGTAGGATTATGAGCGCACCCAAAAGCAGCAGGCTCATCACCAAACATATCAGTAGCCCGAAGTAGATCGTAGGCCAGAAATTACTCATCATCATCACGCTGAATCCCAAAATGATCGCAAACGACGTATAATACATCGCGTATCCGATACTTGCGTGGCTCGCGCGGATCGCCGCAGCCTCGTCGCCGCTGCGCGCAAACTCCCGCTTGTAGCGATAGATATAGTGGATGACGTCGTCAACGCCGATACCGATGCTAATCGCCGCTATCGTGATGCTCATAATATCTAGTGGAATGCCCGCAACCCCCATAATGCCGAAGCAGGCGCAAAGCGGGATTAAATTTACGACGATCGCGATGAGCGCATATGACAGCGAGCGAAAGATGATCACGAAAAGCACGAAAAGCACGAGCACCGTAATACCCAGAGTGCCTATCTGCGAGCTCATCAGGCTTTGAAGCATATTGTTATAAAGCACCATTATGCCGCTAATCTGCACGGTGACGTTATCCTTAGCGAGTAGGGAGTCCAGATCGCGCTTAAGATCGGCTAGGAATTGCGCCCTGCGAAGATTTGGATCGCTATCTATCGTGCGGATACTAAAGTGCGCCTCGTTCGCTTCGATATTTACAAAGGGCGAAAGCACTAATTCGCGGTAGTTTGCGGGCATTTCAGAGTAGATCAAAGCAAGGCTTAGATCGTCCAGATCGCACCCCTGATTAATCTGTTTGCCGAGCTTTAAAAGCGATGCGAGCGAGCTTACGTTGCCGATAAACTCGTGCCCCGTAATGTTTTTGTCCTTCAAAAAATCGTCTATTTTGCCGATGATACGCATCTTTTCGGATGTGAACCAATACTGCGGCTTGCTTTCGTTGGCGGCGTATTCGGCTTCGAAATCGCCAAAATCGTCGCTCGCGGTGGAATTTTGCTCTAAATTTGCGGTGTGGGTTTGATCTGAATTTACGGCTTCGCCTGATTGCGCTGCCGCAGCGGAGCCTTGCTCGGTAAAATTTTGATCATTGAAATTTTGCGCCGCGGCGGTAGAATTCTGAGTGGCGGAATTTTGCGCGATAGAATTTTGCCGAGTAGAATTTGCCGCAAAATTTCGCCCAGCGGGATTGGAATTTTCGCCGCTCTTAAAATTTTCGCCGCCGCTTGCGGAATTTTCACTCCCGCTAGCGGGATCTGCGCCGCCTGCGCTTTTAAATTTAACGACGATATCAAGCGGGATCGTTCCGCCCAGATTTGTGTCGATAACCTCCATGCCCGCGCGGATGTCGGTGCTTTTTTTGAAGTAGCCGATGAAGCTG
>CALHQN010000337.1 GCA_938036585.1 uncultured Campylobacter sp. | reverse complement strand
AATTCGCGACGTATTCGGGCGCAAAACCCAACCGTGCCGCAAAAACCGCCAAAGCCTCGCTTTTATTTTCGATCTTCGCGCCGTCGATTATGATCTTTTTAAGGCCCGCCGCCCGCGTATTTCGCCTCATCGCACGCGCTCGAAGCTCTCGTAGTGATCGGCGGTGTAGAATATCAGCCCGTCGTTTGAAAACACCAGCCGCTTCGCTCCGCGCGCGCCGCCTGCATAGTCCACGTCGCACTCGCGCCAGATCCGCCCCTTTTTACCCGGTAGCTTGCGTTCGAAGTTACCGAAGCGGTCGCCGCCGATGCTCTTACCGCGCGCGTATCGCCACAGATCGCCGCCGCCGTAACCGAGCTCGCGCGCCTGCTTTTTCGTGATGAAATTTTTGGGCAGAGTGCCGGTGCGGCGGATATGTTCGCTCACGCACTCCCTGCTTACGCAGCTAGGAGAATCCGCGGTTGCGGCGCTCGGGTTTTCGTAGGAATTTCTTGCGGCACGCCCGTTCGGATCCGAAGCAAAATTCCCCGAGGTGCGCGCCCTGCGGTCGGAGGAGGGATTTTTTGCAAACGACGTACTCATATCTGCGGCGGGATCTCTCGCGGCCCCCAAATTAGAAGCGGCGGGATCTTTTGCGGCTTCCACGCTAGAATGGGCGCTGCGATCCATTGCGGCACCGGGGTCTGCGGCCCGGTTTTTGCTCGCGAAATTTTCATTTTCAGAGGCGGAATTTTGCTGCGAAAAATTTTGCGAGTTTTGCGCGCCGTTTTTTCTATGAGGCTGCCTCTGCTCAGAATTTTCGCTAGAAAGCTTTCTGTGTGAAGAGCTTTCGTGCTTCGCGGCAGTATTTTTATCGCGCGAAGCGCCGCCCAAATCGGAATTCTTACTCGCAAGATCGTTCGTCGTCGCGTCGCGAGGGGCGCCGCCCAAGACCTTGGAGCTGGCGGCTTGCCCCTGTTTCGGCTCGCGCGAAGCGGCGATGAAATTTAACGCCAAAAGAAGTGCTGCAAAAATTGCGAGCGGGATCAGTTTTTTAGCCACGGCTAGCTTTTTTGCGCGTGGCGAAGCGAAAATACATCACGACTGCAAAGGCGATCGTGCACAAGACTAGCGGCGCGATCCACGGGGCCTCTTTGATCCGCTCGTAAAGCCCGCGCACGAAATCGCCCGCGTAGTAGCTTAGCAGCCCCACCACGAGCGCCCAGACGAGCGAGCTTGCGGCGTTGATGACGCTAAATTTTAAAAACGGATATTTCGTAATACCGATCGCGATGGGCACGAGGGTCTTAAGCCCGTAGATAAATTTTTGAATTAGTATGATACGATCGCCGTATTTGCGAAACAAGATCTGCGCCAGAGCGAGATTACGGCGCTGTTTGCGCAGATAGGGCATGATCTCTTTTTTGTTGTAGCGGCTCACCAAAAACAGCCCCGAATCGCCGATAAAATTCGACGCGCACGCAATCGCCACGCAAAGACCGATGTTTAGCTCGCCGCCCGAGCTCAAAACGCCCGCCGCCGCAAGCGCCACAAATCCTCCGCCCAGCGAATATAAAAATAGTATCAGATACCCCCACGTGTGGAGGTTTTCAAACATAGACTCCATTAATTCCTTTCGTAAAATTCTATTAAATTTTAATTTCAAAGCCCAAGGCGCCTCGTCGGCACCGCCGCTTGATATCTTAGACGCGCGCGTTTGCACTTTATGCCGCGCAGACGGATACCGCCCCGCGACCTTCCTTCGCTCGCTCTACAATCGTGGCTCTATAAAATGGCCGTTCGACTTTTTAAGCAGCCTGATTAAATACTGCCGCGCGACTGTTTTAAAGCAGGCGCTGCTGCACTGTTTTTGAAATTTGATTTCTAAATTTCAGATCGCACGATGTCGCGATCGCAAGCTTACATCTTAAGACGTCGCGAGCACTCGCAAGATCACGGCTTTTAGCCGTTGCGATCTCCTGCACCGCGAAGCCTACATATTCCTTTTATGCTCCAAGCTTATGCCGCTCATCGTCTCGGCATCTGCAATGCTATGCGCGATAGCCGGTCGTAACTTCAAAGCGATATGAAATTTTACTCGTCGTGCGTGCGGTAAAATTTAAATAGCGCAGGCTAGGCAGCGCTAAATTTTAAAATTTTAAACCCTTCGCGCAAAACGCAGGCTCTGAAATTTTAAGCACGCCACATCGGCGCCGTGCCTGTCGCAGCTAAGCTTAAGCGTATTTGCGCTAGGCTTGCCGCGGCGTAAAATTTCAAAGCCTAGCCTCGGTTTTACTACGAGCCGCACGCGATCAAATTTAAACGAACGCGGCGCTTATAAACAGACCGAAACCTTATCTCAAAGCGGCGGCCGCTCTACTGCATAGGAAATCAACCGCATCGTCGTAAACCGCGCATAAATTTTAACGCGCCGCGCGTTAAAATTTAACTGCAAAATTCTATCGTGTCGCAGCCTTAACGAAATAGCACGAAAGGCTTAAATTTGCGCTCAATACTCGCCCTCTGCGCCGATTACTCGCATCAAAAGCGCGTAACCCTCGGTGTTTGGATTAAACGCGCGGTCGTTTTTGGTCTCCAGCACCGAGCCGCCTAGGCTCACGCCCGCAAACAGCCCGCCTTTGTTCGTAAAGACGTACATATCTTGATTTAGCACGTCGATGGCGCCCGAGTCCGCGCTGTAGTTACCCGCGACCGCCGTCGCATCGCCCGAGAGCGTGATTTGGGACTTTCGCATCTTTTCGATCACGTCGTCGTTCATCACGAAAATGACCAAATAGTTATCCTCGTAGCCGATCTGAAGCCCGATGCTGGCGCTGCTGATCTCCGCGCCGCCTACGGTGCGCGCGCCGTCGTTATTATAGATGATGATCCCTTCGCCGTACATGCCGCCTATGATGAAGCCTAGCTTTTTGACGCTCGGAAAGATCACTATCGCGCGGGCTTGCTGCGCTAGGTATTTGTATTGCGAGTTTGTGCGCATTACCGATGAGTAGGCGCTGGCGCTATCGATGATGAGCTCATCCTCAGCGAATGCCGCACTCAAAAGCAAGGATAAAGCGATTATAAATTTTTTCATTCTATGCTCCTTATTTGGCTATCTCGACCGCGCGCAGCTCGCGTATAACGTTGACCTTGATCTCGCCTGGGAATTGGACCTTGTCTTGGATCTCCGAAGCGATCTCTTTGGCAACCAAAACCGCCTCGTCGTCGTTCATAAGCTTAGCGTTTGCGATGACGCGTATCTCGCGACCGGCGTTGATCGCGTAGGCCTGCTTGACGCCCGTTTTACTCATCGCGATCGCCTCTATGTCGCTAACGCGCTTTAAAAAGCTCTCCAAAACCTCGCGTCTAGCGCCCGGGCGCGCGGCACTTAGCGCGTCTGCGGCACAGACTGCGGCGCTTTCTACGCTGGTCGCCTCCTCGTGGCCGTGGTGGGCGTAGATCGCGTTTATCACTATCGGATGCTCTTTGTAACGGCGGCACACCTCGGCGCCCAGATCTACGTGCGAGCCCTCATACTCGTGAGTTAGCGCCTTGCCGATGTCGTGAAGCAGGCCTGCTCGCTTGGCTAGCTTTTGATCTCCGCCCGTTTCTACCGCGATGATGCCCGCAAGATGCGCGACTTCAAGGCTGTGCGCAAGGGCGTTTTGCCCGTAGCTGGCGCGAAATTTAAGCTTGCCGATGAGTTTTAAAATTTCGGGATGAATTTTGCTAAGTCCTAGATCCATTACGATATTTTCGCCCTCTTCGGCGATGCTAGCTTCAAATTCATCGCTTATTTTCTTATAGATGTCCTCGATGCGTGCAGGTTGAATTCTGCCGTCCTCGATAAGAGTTTCGATGACGCGAACTGCGATGGCGCGGCGATAGAGATTGTGCGAGCTTACGATGATCGCATTCGGAGTATCGTCGATGATGACGTCCACGCCAAGGGTCATCTCAAGCGCCTTTATATTGCGCCCCTCCTTGCCGATGATACGGCCTTTAAGCTCGTCATTTTTGATATTTACGACGTTGATAAGCCGTTCTGCCGCAAACTCGCCCGCGAAGCGCGACGTAGCCTGCGCTAAAATATAATTCGCTTTTTTTCGCGCCTCTTTTTTGGCCTCCTCTTCATACTTTCGCACGATGTGAGCGATGTCGGTACGGCTTTGCTCCTCGACCTTCTTAAGCACCTGCGCGCGCGCCTCGTCCTGCGTAAAGCCCGCCACGCGCTCAAGCACCTTAAGCGCCTCGGAGAGCTTCTCTTCATAGCTTCTTTTTAAATTCGAACCCTCTTCGTAGAGGAATTTCGCCTCTTTTTTGGCGCTTTCGAGCTCTTTTTTGCTGTCTTTTAAAATTTCTTGCTCGGTTAGAAGCGCGCGCTCCTTTTTGCCGAGCTCGTCAAATTTAACATTAAAATCCTTCTGCAATTTGCTTGATTTTTCGTCGTATTTTTTCTTCGCTTCAAACTCCGCTTCCTGCACCGAAATTTTAGAATTTCGTAAGATGCCCTCGGCTTCAAATTCTATCGCTTTGGCTTTAGCTTTGGCTTGTTCGACGAAGAAATCGTAATTGGCGTTATTGATCTTTCTAGCTACTAAGTATCCTATGCCAGCGCCCACCGCAAGAGCGCACAAGGCGATTATAATATCTATCATACTTTCCTCTTTTTAGGTAATTTTGGCTCGGAGTTATGTAAAAATCGCCCCTTACGTCGTGATTAAGCGATAAAATTTCGCTGCAAAAGCAGTCTTTTATACTCACGAACGCGATTGCGGGCTTAAACTTCAGACCTGAAAAAAACATATCGTAAAATCCTTTCCCATGTCCTATTCTAGCCATTGCGCCATCCACTCCGATAGCTGGAACCACGGCTAGATCGACCTTTTTAAAATATCCGTTTTGCGGCAACGTCTGTCGCAACCCAAAGCGTGAAATTTCAAAAGGTAAACGTAATCTTACCATTTTTAAACTAATATCCACCATAAACGGAACGTAAAATTCGCAGCTTTTTGATAGCTTTTTTCTTAAAATCAAAACGTTCGGCTCGTAGCTCATCGGCAAAAATATTAAAATTTTACGCGCTTTTAAAAATTTCACCAGCCCCTCTATGCGCCTTAAAAGCAGG
>CALHQN010000336.1 GCA_938036585.1 uncultured Campylobacter sp. | reverse complement strand
GTCTCCTTGCGATAATCGAAGGAGTAACTATAATGGCTATAGCCATTTATATTGAGAGGAAGGCAAACAAATGACAAACCAAGACATTATGCTTATAGCGGGCGCGCTTATAATAGTCTTTTTAGGCTTCAAAGCCATCAAGGAATACAAAAAAGAAAAACCGCAACACTGATCTAATCGACAATTCCCCTAAAGCGCAAAATCGCAGAGAGGGGAATTTGTGCAAAATATCACTTTAAACACGCTCTTTACGACAGAGCAAGTCGCCAAAAATTACGGCATTTCGCAAAATACCATAAGAGACCATCTAAAAAATCACTTTGACGAGCTTATCGAAAATATCCACTTCGTAACCCACAAAAATGACCGCAACCGCCCGCTCGTAAAATGGACTTTAAAAGGTATCGTAGTTTTAGGCTTTTTTATCCGCTCGCCGCAGGCTAAAAACTTCAGAATTTGGGCGAGCGAGCAGTTAGAACGCGAGCTTTTAAAACAAGCGCAAGAATTTAATGATACTAGGGCGCGAAATCTCACGCTGGCGGATAAGGTGATCTCGCTCGAAGCCGCCGCCAAGCTCGAAGCCCAAAATCATAAAAACGCGGTAAACGGCTACCGCTCGCAAATCTCTAGGCGAAACAATCAAATAGCGACGCTAAAGCGCGAACTGGCTAAATTTGAAGACAAAAAGCAAAGAATGGGCGATATAAGCTACGAAAATTTAAAGGCTCTTTATCACAATACGCGGCTAGACTCCGAGTATTTTAAAAAGCAGTATAAAGAAAAGGAGCTCAAAGAGCGCGCGATCGGCGAGGCGCTAAGCCACATAAACGGACACGTGAAATCGCTAATAGACTACATTTATGATTAAAGCGCGTCTAAATAGTCCGCCCACCACTGCATCATCGCACGCATTTGGGCTAGGTTTTGGGCGCGGTTGTAAGCGGCGCGGATCTTGTCCGTGCCTTTGTGCGCGAGGCATTTTTCTATTATGTCGAAATTTAGCCCGTGAGTGTCGATGTTTTCGTTGCAAACGGTGCTAAACATTGCACGAAAACCGTGCGACACGATCTCGTCTTTGCTAAAGCCCATCCTGCGAAGCGCGACGTTTAAGGTGTTTTCGCTCATATACCGCGCCGCGCCGTAAAGCGAGCCGAAAAGATAAATTTGATCCAAGTTGTAGCCTTTGTATTCTTTTAGTAGCTCTAAGGCTTGGCGCGACAAGGGCAGGGTAAAAGCTTCTCGCATTTTCATATCGCCCGCGGGGATGCTTATGACGCCCTCGTCAAAGTCGATATACTCCCATTTTGCGCTCCTAACATTAAAGGGGCGTAGCGCTGTGAGGACTGCAAATTTAAGGGCGTATTTAGTGCGGATGTCGCCGCTGTATTCGTCTATGCTTTGCCAAAGAGCCTTAATATCGGCGTTTTTGGTAAGCGTCGCGTAGTTTTTCTCTTTTACTTTTTTAAACGTGAAGCGGTAGTTAATGCTCGCGATCACGTTATTTGGCGCGATATAGTAGGCTGATTGCCAAATTTGATTTAAAAGTGAATAGAGCCGCTTCATCATCTCAAGGCTACCTTTTGCCTCTATCTTTTTTAAAATTTCGATGACGTCGGTTACGGTGATGTCCGTGATGCTTCTATTTTCAAAAAACGGATAAGCATACATTTCGAGCAGCCTTTTATCTCTATATAGGGTATTTGGCTCTACGCTGGGGGCTTTTATTTCGAGCCATCTTTGCGCGAGTTTTTTAAAATTTGCCTGCTCGTTTATCTCGCTCTCACGCTTGACGTCGATGCCGTCTCTTACCTTTTGCTCCAGTTTAAACCTCTCCTCGCGCGCCATTGCCAAACTAAACTCGGGAAAGTCTCCTAAATTTAGCCTTTTGATTTTGTTATCGGCCGGGCTTTTGTATTCGAGAGCAAAATATTTACGACCGCTAGGATCTACGAAAATATATAATCCTCTGCCGTCGCATTTTTTATAAATTTTATCCTTTGGCTTTAGCGTCCTGATTTCTCTATCTGTGAGCGGAGTGGGTATCTTTGGCATTTTTTTTACGGAGTCCTTTTTGTGCTTTTTGTTTTGCTCCGTTATTATTCCGTA
This sequence comes from uncultured Campylobacter sp., assembly GCA_938036585.1. Classification (GTDB taxonomy): domain Bacteria; phylum Campylobacterota; class Campylobacteria; order Campylobacterales; family Campylobacteraceae; genus Campylobacter_B. The sequence continues at coordinate 118 of CALHQN010000336.1, read as the reverse complement.
AAAAATGAATATTTGCAAATATATTTTTATATCTGTTAGTATTTTTAAATATACGCAAAAATATCTTTAAAATCCGTCTATATCGGGGCTTTTTTATGCTTTTGGAAGTTTTGGGAAG
>CALHQN010000335.1 GCA_938036585.1 uncultured Campylobacter sp. | reverse complement strand
ATTTTTAAGATCTCGTCGGTTTGGATGAGTTCGTTGATTTTTTTAATATTTTTACTGATAGCGCTGTGATCTTTTAGATTAAAGAATGTTGCGATTTTTGGCATTGAGTTTTGAGTTAGCTGTTTGGTTAGATATATGCAAATTTGGCGCGCTTCAACGACGTTTTTACTTCTTGTTTTGCTTTTTAGCTCGCTAGGTTTTATGTTTAGCTCTTTTGATACGACCTCGATGACGTGTTCCAGACTCACGCTTGAATATTTTTGATGGATCTGATCTTGCAGCGTACTTTTGGTAAATTCCAGCGTGATCTTTGTACGAAGTATCGAAGAGTAGGCATTTAGTTTATTTATTGCGCCTTCAATCTCGCGGATATTGTCGCCCATATTTGCGGCGATATATTCTACGACGTCGTGTGGAATTCTAACGCGATTTTCCTCGCTTTTTTTATTGATAATGGCGATTTTAGTTTCAAGATCCGGTGGAGTTATGTTTGCTATTATGCCGCTTTCAAACCGTGTTGTTAGGCGACTTTCAAAGCCTTTTAAAAATTTTGGCGGAAGATCATTGGTAAGGACGATTTGGCAATTTTTGTCTTTCAACTCGTTAAACGTATAAAAAAGCTCTTCCTGAGCCTTATCGCGTCCGATTAAAAATTGAATATCGTCGATGAGCAAAACGTCGCAGTTGCGGTATTTTTGTTTAAATTTATCGATCGAGTTGTTTTTGAGATTAAAAACAAAATCATTAGCGAACTGCTCGCTGGTGACGCAAATGACGGTTTTGCCTTTTTTAATGCAGTAATTTCCGATCGATTGAAGCAAGTGAGTTTTTCCAAGCCCGCTAGGTCCGTAGATAAAGAGCGGATTAAAGCGAATTCCGGGCTCTTTTGCGACCGTGATAGAGCACTCAAAAGCAAATTTATTTGAATCGCCGATAATAAAATTTTCAAAATTATAATTTTCGCTTAGAATCGTGCTCTTTGGCTTTTCCGAGATGATTTTTACCTTTTCTTTCGGCGAAATTTTAGCCTTTGAGGTGATTTTGACGATCACGTCATTAAGCCCGAACTGTTTTTTGATAAGCTCTTTTATTTTTTTGCCGTATTTCGTCTGGGTATATTTAGCGATAAACTCGTTAGATGCGTTATAGATGAAAAATTCAGACGTCGAGCTTTTATCATTAAATTTCAAATTTTTAATGTATCTAGAGTATTCGGTAGGTAAAATTTCCTTCTCTAAATTCGATAAAATTTCTTGTGCTTGTGACGTCGCCATTGAATTCCCTTATAAATTAAGGCGTCATTTTAGCTAAATTTCACTAAATTTGCGGTAAATTTCAGTTTATTCACCGGTGATTAAGCCGTGAATAAGCGTGAAAGGTGGCTATGAAAATTTTAGGAATTGATCCTGGAACTAGAAATTTAGGCTATGCGATTCTGGAAAAAGATGTGAATAAGATCAAACTTATCGAGGCGGGATTGGTAAAAATGAAGGCCGAAAACGTGCAATTTCAAATGACGCAGATGAGTGAGGCGATCGATCAAATTTTTAGCGCTCATAAGATCGATGAGGTCGCGATAGAATCGATGTTTTATGCCTACAACCCGCAGTCTGTTTTAAAGCTCGCTCAGTTTCGCGGCGCGCTGGCTCTTAAAATTTTACAAATTTTTGGAAATTTTGCCGAATATACGCCGCTTCAGGTAAAAAAATCGGTCACGGGCAAGGCAAAGGCGACGAAAGAGCAGGTTGCGTTTATGGTGAAGCGAATTTTGGGGATTAATAAGGAGATTAAACCGCTTGATATCACCGATGCCATAGCTATTGCGCTTACGCATGCAAATGTTATGCGCCTAGCGCCTAAATAGGAGGGTTTTATGAAGATTGCTATTTTGCAAATGGACGTGAAAATGGCTCAAAATTCCGTAGATTGCGAGCAAAATTTTATTTGCGCGCGCAGGCTGATAGATCGCGCTTTAAAGCGCGGCGCAAACGTAGCGGTGCTGCCTGAGGCATTTAACACCGGCTTTAATACGGCTAAATTTAAAGAGTTTGCCGATATGAATGCCGCTTATACGAAAAAATTTTTAAGTGAAATTTCACAAAAAAGCGGTGCTGTTTTAATCGGCGGATCGATAAGCTCCAAGCGAGATAAAATTTATAATTCCGCTTTTATCTATCAAAACGGAGCCGAAATTTTACGCTACGACAAGATCCACACCTTCTCGCTAGCTCGCGAAAACGAGATCGTAAGCGGCGGCGATAAGTTAGGCATTTGCGAGATTAAATTTAAAAATCGCGCGGTCAAAATCAGCGTCGCGATCTGTTATGATCTGCGCTTCGGTGAAATTTTTCGCGCATTGGCGCTTCGCGGCGCGCAAGTGGTTTTCGTAATCGCGCAGTTCGCGCAAAGCCGCATAGAGCATTTTATCACGCTTGCGAGGGCCCGTGCGATCGAAAATCAAATTTTTATCTGTGCGGTAAACGGCTGCGGCGATACGGGGCAGGGCGAGAGTTTCGGCGGAAATTCCATGCTGATAAATCCCGGCGGCGAAATCGTCGCGCGCCTAGGCAAAAAAGAGGCCGTCAAAGTCGTGGATGTAAGTTTAGACGAAATTTTAAAATTTCGCGCTAAAATGGATCTTTTAAAAGATATGAAACCTGAAATTTATAAGGAGTTTTGATGAAAACTTTGGTATTTGTGATCGATATGGTAAACGGCTTCGTAAAATTCGGTGCGATGGCCGATACTAACATCGCGAAGATCGCTCCCGCGGTGATTAGGCAGATAGAAGCGGCGAAAAATGTGCATTTCATCTGCGACGCTCACGCCGAGCGGGATTTGGAGATGAAGCGCTATCCCGTTCATTGTCTAAAAGGCTCGCCAGAATCGGAGGTGATCGAGGAGCTCGCGCCGTTTGTAAGCGAGCAAAACGTCACTTTTAAGCGTAGCACGAACGGCTTTCATAATTTGGATAAGAAAATTTTAGAGGGCTTTGATCGCTTTGTGATTACGGGTTGTTGCACCGATATCTGCGTGATGCAGTTTGCGCTTAGTCTGCGTACCTATCTCAACGAAACGGGAGAGGACAAAGACGTCATCGTTCCGCGAGGTGCGGTAGCCACCTATGACGCGCCGAATCATGAGCGCGGCTACTACGACGAATGCGCGCTAAACTTAATGCAAAATGCGGGAATTTTAGTAGTTTAAAATCCAAAATTTTATAAAAGCAAGAAATTTTAGAAGCCGCATAGGAAATTTCAAATTTCCTATGCTTTAAATTTACGTATGTTTTACCGTGACGGTTTTTGCCACTATATATCCGACTACGCCCGAAATGATCGAGCCTAAAAATACCGCGAGCTTATCGGTGTAGTGATACAGATCGCTGCCGCCGTATGCTAAGCCGTCGACGAAAAGCGCCATCGTAAAGCCGATACCGCAGATGATCGCCACGGCGTAAAGCTGCATCCAGCCTGCGTTTTCCGGCATATAGGCGATTTTGGTTTTGATCAAAATCCAGCTGAAAGCAAAAATTCCGATCTGTTTACCGAAAAATAGCCCGAGCATGATGCCCATCGGTACGGGCCCGAAAAGAAAGCTAGGACTGATACCTGCTAATGAAACGCCTGCGTTTGTGAAAGCGAAGATCGGCAAGATGAAGAAATTTACTGGGTAGGCTAGGCCGTGCTCCATATCCTTTAGCATCGAGCCCGAGCGGGTCTTAAGCGGGATACAAAAGCCCGCGAGTACCCCCGCGATGGTCGCGTGGATGCCAGAGTTTAGCACCATTACCCACAGCACGATGGCTACGATGATGAATGGAAGCTTCTTGTCTACGCCGAATCTACTCATTACTAGCATTATTGCGATGCAAACGGCTGCGCCGACCAGATAGATCGTGTTTATATCTGATGAATAAAACACGGCGATGATTAAAATCGCGCACAGATCGTCCATTATGGCAAGCGTCAAAACGAAAATTTTAAGGCTCGTAGGGATTTTTTTGCCTAAAAGCGCCATAACGCCCACGGCAAAGGCGATATCGGTCGCCGTAGGGATCGCCCAACCCTTCATCGCAACGGCATCGCCCCAGTTAATGATCGAAAATATAATCGCGGGCATCATTACTCCGCCCAGAGCTGCAAAGCTAGGAAGTAAAATTTGAGAGAAATGGCGCAGTTGTCCTTCGATCTTTTCGCGCTTTAGCTCAAGTCCGATAGCGAAGAAAAATATCGCCATGAGCACGTCGTTTACCAAAAAATGCATCGATTCATCGAGCTTTGCAGGGCCGACGCCTATGGTGAAGTTTAGATGTAAAAACGCCTCATAGTATTTTGATAAAAAGCCTACGTTTTGAGCGATGATCGCAAGGACTGCGGATAAAAGCAGTATGATTCCCGCGCTACTTTCGCTCGATAAAATTTTTCTTATGATCTGCCGCACATGCTTCCTTTAAAATTTTGTCCTAATTTTATGCAAATTTTAATTAAATTTTTATCAAAGCGCTTAGTTACTCGGTAAATTCGGCATTATTAGCATCGCATAAAGTATTATAAACATTAGGATCGTAGGGCCTTCGTTGATCGCACGAAAGTACTTTCCGCTCCTGTGACACTCGTTTTTTTCAAATTTATACATATAATAATACAGCCACAAATGATAACAGATCAGCAAAACTCCGGCTAGCAGCTTTAGATGAAAATATCCCAACTTCATAAGCCCAGGATTTAAAACGATCAGCATCACCCCGCTAAAAACCGTCACGACCATCGCTATCCAGCCGATCGCATGATAAAGCATTCGCTCCATCTTTTTAACGACCTTTACAAAATCCGGCTTGTCTAAATTTTCAGCGTGATAAACATATAGGCGCGGCATATAAAACAGCATCGCCATCCATGAAATAAAGCCCGCAAAATGGACAAATTTAAACCAAAAATAACTCATTTTAGCCTCCTTAATCTCTCATTAAAATTTCTTTTCTAGCTTCAAATTCCTCTTTGGAAATCGCGCCTTTTTGATACAGCTCATAAAGTGCATCGACCTTTTTCAGACGCCCCTCATAGTCGTCCTCCTCCGTCTCGCTTTCAAAAGCATTTAAATCTTCTACCCAAATTCCTACGAAAAATATGTCTAGCAAAATCCAAAT